>JANYAB010000386.1 GCA_025355225.1 Bacteroidota bacterium | reverse complement strand
ACCACCGATACTAAGCTCTCGCGGATGGTCAAAGTTGTGCGGTAGTTGTTCGCTATCGGGCCGCCGTTTTTGCTTTTTGAAAAATACAATAGCTGTATTCAATGCGACCCTGTACATCCAGGAACTTATCTTACTTTCACCCCTAAACGAATCAAAAACTACCCAAAGCTGTAGCGTTATTTCCTGCAACAGGTCGTTCCGGTCTTCGGGATCGTCCTGGTAAATTTTGCATACTTTAAACAGCATCCCTTTGTTTTGCTCAATCATTTGCAGAAAAAGGGTTTCCCTATTGTTCACGGTTAAAAATTGTCGCGTTAAAGCTTAATACACAATAAGTATCTACTTTCTAAATTTGTTACAAGAAAGGGTTTTATTATTTTTAGATAGGAAATATAGCTTGCTGCCGATCTCAATATTTATACCGGTCTCCCCAAAGTTTTTTTAATTTTTCTTTTGCTTCCTGTTCACGGGCATTATTACCCGGCTGGTATATTTTTGTGCCCTTTATAGCTTCGGGCAAAAAATCAAGATCGACAAAATTGCCTTCAAAGCTGTGTGCGTATTTATAATCCTTGCCATAGCCGATGTTCTTCATCAGTTTGGTAGGCGCATTGCGCAGGTGCAGCGGTACAGGCAGGTCGCCGGTTTCTTTTACTAATGCAATAGCGGCCCCAATTGCAGAAGTGGCTGAATTACTTTTGGGCGATGTTGCCAGGTAAATAACCGTTTGTGATAAAATAAGCTGCGATTCGGGCATACCGATCACGTTTACGGCTTCGAAGCAAGCCTGCGCCAGCAGTAAGGCATTGGGGTTAGCGTTCCCGATATCTTCAGATGCCAGGATCAGCATGCGGCGGGCAATAAATAAAGGGTCTTCACCTCCTACTATCATCCTGGCCAACCAGTAAACGGCCCCGTTAGGATCGCTGCCTCGCATGGATTTGATAAAAGCCGAGATAATATCATAATGCTGCTCACCGGTCTTATCATACAGCGCCATATTTTGTTGCACATGTTCCAGCACCATATCGTTGGTGATGGTTATCTTTTTCGTTTTAAATGCATTAACCAGTAACTCGAAAATATTCAGGAGTCTGCGCGCGTCACCGCCCGACAAACGGATGAGCGCCTCGTGCTCCTTAATGTCAATGTTCTTTTCCTTTATTACTATATCTTCTTCCTTTGCTTTTTCTAACAAGCTAACCAAATCAGCCTCGTCAAGCGGCTGCAGAATATAAACATGACAACGTGAAAGTAAAGCAGAGATCACTTCGAATGATGGGTTCTCGGTTGTAGCGCCAATAAGAGTTACCGTGCCTCTTTCCACCGCACCCAATAAAGAATCCTGCTGCGATTTGGAAAAGCGGTGTATTTCATCAATAAACAATATCGGCAGGGTTTCGCCTTGTTCTTTTAATAAAGATGCTTTCTCGATCACCTCCCTTACATCCTTCACACCCGAATTAATAGCGCTCAGCGAAAAGAATGGCCTGTACAAGCTTTGCGAGATAATATAGGCCAGAGTAGTTTTGCCTACTCCCGGCGGCCCCCAAAAGATCATAGACGGCAGTGACCCGGATTCGATGGCTTTGCGCAATACTGCGCCCTTCCCAACCAAATGTTTCTGACCGACATAATCGTCCAAAGTTTTGGGGCGCATGCGTTCGGCTAAAGGCGGCAGGTTGTTCATGTAGTAAAATTCTGAAAAGTAAATGCTAAATCCTAATATTTTTAGCAGTGTTTACTTAAGAATAATACAGGCGGATTTTATGTTATGTTTTATGGGAATGAGCGGTAAACATCTTTTCGGGGAAGGAATCATGCTAATATTAAAGTTTTCTCATCATTGTAATAAAAACATAACCGATAGGCATCTACTTTGATTCGATAAGCTGTTTTGTGGCCTTTTAACTTTTTAACATTCAAAACATCGTTCAAAGTTTCTGCAGACTTAATATTCTCAATCGCATCTGCTAAACTAACTCGAATTTCCGGAAGGGTTTTCTTAACATCGCGTAAAAAGGCAGCGCTATACTTATAATTCACGATAGATTCCAAACTGGTTTAAAACACCACTTATCATTAAGTATAATTTTAAAGGGATGTTTCTTTTAAATTGATTTTTTTTTATGCTCTTCAACAGAAGATTTAAGCCAATTTTCAAATTCTTTGGCCTCATTGTCAGAAACTAGCGTTTCATCCTTTACTTCTTCCATTGCTTCTAATAAGTAGGCGTCTTCTTCATCTTCGGTTAACTCAACCTCAACAACTTTAAATTGCAGGGGTTTGGCCATCTCCGTTAGCCATTTAAAATGCTCACTCTTAACATTATCAATAACCATTCTCATATTACAAATATAATAAACAATTTGCAGAGTATATTTATATTTAGATGATTCACCAAGCGCTGATTCAATTCACCGAATCCAATTATCACACTATCTGCGATCAACTCGCTTTAGCTGATGCGGACTTAGCGGCCATCATCAAAACCCACGGCTACCCGCCTTTCTGGTCGCGGCCAAATAGTTTTGAATCCCTGGTGCATATCATTTTAGAACAGCAGGTTTCGCTGGCCTCTGCCCTATCAGCTTTAAATAAGCTAAAAGAAAGGGTACAGGAGTTAACACCTGCAAGAATAATTCTGCTCACCGATGAAGAAATGCGGGCCTGTTATGTAAGCCGGCAAAAAAACAGTTATATCAAATATTTGGCCGAAGCGTTATTAAGCGGACAATTGAAGCTGGAAGAGTTTCAGGATCTGCCTGATGATGAAATAAGATCAAAGCTAACCGCCCTAAAGGGTATTGGCAACTGGACTGCCGATGTTTACCTGATGTTCGCCCTGCAACGTGCGGATATTTTCCCTATTGGTGACCTTGCAGCAGTAAACGCTTTAAAACGTGTAAAGCAATTGCCTGCCGAAGTCACAAGGGAAGAAATGTTAGAAATAACCGCGCAATGGCAGCCGCACAGGACTATCGCGGCTATGTTGCTGTGGCATTATTATTTAAGCTCGGCAAAAGTAAAGGTCAGTAATGTCATTCCTTAAAATCCACCAAGCTATATCGTTAGCAGATATTCTCTTCTTTCCTTGTGTGAACCACCCAATTTTAAATCTCAAAATCCGAAATCGAACATCCGAAATCCGAAATCAAATCACACATTAAACAACCCGTTCCTTTCCTGCTCCTGGTAATTTTGCACAGTTTCAATCGCATTGTCAATTACATCGCTAAGCGCGACAATAAAGGTGCCCGGTTTGGCCATGCTCATAGCATGTTTAATGGCATCTATTTCCTTAGGTATAACCTCAAATCCTTTTTCAGGGTTAACCGATTTAATGCCTTCGATCAATAAAGACAGTATATTTTCTTCAGTACGCCCGCGGAGGTGCTTTTCCTGTCGTAGTATGACATAATCAAACATTTCTGCTGATATTTTTCCAAGCTCGCGTATATCCTCATCGCGCCTGTCGCCGGTACCTGCTATAATGCCGATTTTAAGCGGAGAATCCACATGCCTTAAAAACTCTTTTATGCCGTTATATCCATCAGGGTTATGCGCAAAGTCGATCATGAACCTGAAATCCTTAAATTCAAAAATATTCATCCGGCCGGGCGTTTGCGCTGCCGATGGTATAAATGTTTGCAGAGAGGTTTGAATGTCCTCGGTTTTAAATCCCCATAAAAAGGACGCAAGGGTTGCTGCCATTACATTTTCGATCATAAAGGGAACGGTACCACCAAAAGTTAGAGGTATAAGGAGGGTTCTTTGCACCCGAATTTTCCAGTCGCCCTTTAATATGGTGATAAAGCCGTTTTCGCAAATGCAGGCAATGCCGCCTTTACGGCAATGTGATTTTATCACCGGGCTATCTTCGTTCCGGCTAAAATAAGCCACGTTGCAGTCCGCTTTCTTACCGATACGTACACAGTATTCATTATCAGCATTAAGAACGGCCCACCCATCCTTTTTTACCGAATTGACCACAACGCTTTTTACCCTTGCTAGGTCGTCCAGCGTATATATATCGGCAAGCCCCAGGTGGTCTTCCTGTATATTGGTGATCACCGCTATATCACAGCTTCTAAAGCCCAGTCCCGCCCGTAAAATACCTCCGCGTGCAGTTTCCAAAACTGCAAAATCAACGGTGGGATCCTTTAAGATAAACTCCGCGCTTACCGGCCCCGTGGTATCGCCCTTTAACATCATATGGTTTTGTACATAGATACCATCAGAAGTTGTGAAGCCAACCCGATGACCATTGTTTTTAACGATATGTGCTATCAATCGGGTAGTGGTGGTTTTACCGTTGGTGCCGGTTATGGCGATGATTGGCACCCGTGCTGACTTACCCGGAGGGTACAGCATATCGATCACGTGCCCTGCCACATTACGCGGCAGGCCTTCGCTTGGTGCTATATGCATCCTGAAACCCGGTGCGGCATTTACTTCCAGCACAACTCCGCCAGTATCGGTTAGCGGCTCGGATAAATTTTGCGCCATAATATCAATACCACAAATATCCAGTCCGATTATTTTTGATATACGTTCGCAGATAAATACATTTTGCGGGTGTACATGGTCGGTTACATCCACTGATGTTCCCCCGGTGCTCAGGTTAGCAGTCGATTTTACAAATACCTTTTCTCCTTTGGCCGTTATGGTCTCCAGGGTGTAGCCTTTCTTATCCAGCAGGTCTAATGTATCACGATCAACCGCTATCAGCGTCAGCACCTTTTCGTGACCGTACCCCCTGCGCGGATCAGTGTTTTCAAGGTCGATCAGCTGTTGGATGGTGGAATGCCCGTCGCCCAAAACATGGGCCGGATCGCGTAATGCCGCTGCCACCATTTTATTATCGATAACCAGTACACGGAAATCGTACCCAGTCACAAACTTTTCTACAATAACCTTGCGCGAGATGTGTGCAGCATGTTCATAAGCGGCTACGGCTTCATCTTTTGTTTTTATATTGATAGATATACCCCTGCCATGATTGCCATCCAATGGTTTAAAAACCAACGGAAAACCAACCTTGCGGATAGCATCATCAACCTGTTCGACGGATGAAATAGTGATGCCTTTGGCTACAGGTATGGCCTGCTCCATTAAAAGGCGCTTGGTCTCATCCTTATTGCTGGCTATATCGACGGCTATACAACTGGTTTTTTCGGTCATAGTGGCCCTGAAGCGCACCTGGTTTTTGCCATAGCCCAATTGTACCAGCGATTGGTTATTTAAACGTATCCAGGGGATATCGCGTGCAATAGCCTCTTCAACTATAGATCCTGTACTTGGCCCCAGGCGTGTATTTTCGCGGATCTCACGCATCTGCTGTATATCGTATTCAAGATTATAATCTTTGCCATATATCAATGCTTCGGTTATACGAACCGCAGCCTCTGCCGCATAAATACCTACTTTTTCTTCCAGATAAGTAAATACCACGTTATATACGCCGGTAGTTTTTGTTTCGCGCGTACGTCCATAACCGGTGTCCATGCCGGCCAATGATTGTATTTCGAGCGCTATATGTTCAACAACGTGCCCCATCCAGGTGCCGGCTATCACCCTTTGAAAAAATCCGCCCGGAACGCCCGGCGAACAGCGATGCGCATAAAGCGTTGGCATCATTTTTTCGAGCCTTTCAAGGAAACCATCTATTTTGTTGCTGGGCTTATGCTCCATTTCCTCAAGGTTCAACCGCATTTGTATGAGTTTCATCCGGTTAACACTCCAGATATTCGGCCCACGCAGCACCTGTATATTTTCGATCTTCATAATCTTCTGTCGTCTGATTGATTTACCAATAGGTAATGTTATTTATATTTAAAGCTATAAAACTTCGCAGGCTTATAAAATATTTCGTTAAAAACGTTTAATGTATTTTAACAGCGCCTTTGTGCTTCTTTTTATTTTAATTTGTATTGTATTAACTGACCGTATTAAAATAAAACACCAAGATATGATTATTCCTAAAGGAAAGCTGGTAATAATTGGCGGAGCCGTTGATATGGGCAGCAATATTAGTGCCCAGGAG
>JANYAB010000309.1 GCA_025355225.1 Bacteroidota bacterium | reverse complement strand
TACAGGTTCTGTAATAATGAGAAGTTTAATTTATATCATTGTAGTTATCCTGATTATCAGCTGGCTACTCGGAGGCTTTGCCTTCCACGTTGGTGGCGACGCCATCCACATTATTATTGTAATTGCTATTATCCTGTTTTTATTAAACCTGTTTAATGGAGGCGGAAGAATGTCAAGGGGCCGCTGGTATTAGGCAGGTTTGAACCAAGATTTCCAATGTGTTTGAACTGAGATTTGTAAGGTGTTTGAACTAAGATTTGTAAGATTTTAGGATTTTAAGATAACGGCTTATTCTTTTTGTATTTAGGCTAATAATCTTATATTTCTAAAATCTTATCTTGTATAATGTTAATTTCTTAAAGTTTTCCACACCAATACCACACCGATACTGCCATCGTTAAAGTTTAAAATGCGTTATTCACATTTGTGAATTACTTATGTGGATTGCATTTTTGCGTTATCGCTACTTTCGCACATTGTTATCTTGCGCTTATGACCAACATCAAATACATCGCCCTATTTGTTCCTGTATTTTTTATTCTACCCGCCAGCGCCCAGCAAGACCCGTCCTTCCAGATAAAGCGGACCTACAACACCGCCACTGATCTGTTAAATAAAGGCAAATATGTTGCTGCTGCCGCGCAATTTCGAATGGTGGAAAGCTCAAGGCTTAAAACCAGCACCCAACCGCAGTCTGAGGCGACCCTGTCATTAATAAAGGAAAATTCACAATATTATGAGGCCCTCTGTGCATTAGAATTGGGTAATGATGACGCCGAAAGCCTTTTCCTTAAATTCATAAAGGACCATCCCGAAAATCCGTTGACCAAACAGGCTTTTTTCCAGATTGGTAAATCTTATTTCAAACAAAATAAATATGCCGATGCCTTACGCTGGTTTGACAAAGTACAGGCAAGCGAGTTAAGCGGCAGCCAGAATACTGAATATAAATTTCGGAAAGGCTATGCCTATTTTGCTACCGATGATTACAAAAATGCGCAGCTGCTGTTCAGCGAGATAAAAAACAGAAAGTCGCCGTATACAGAAGATGCCACTTATTATTTTGCATATATAGCCTATCTTAATAAAGACTATCATTTGTCATTGGTAAACTTTGAGAAGCTTAAAAACTCAAAAAAATACGAAAATAGCTACCCTTATTATATCACAGCTGTTTATTTCCTGGATAAACGTTACAATGATGTAATAACCTATACTGTACCGATCTTAAAAACCACGCACCAGCAGCATGAAACTGAAATGCTGCGTATTGTGGGGGCATCCTACTTCGCCAAAGCTGACTATGATAATTCGGTTGCGTATTACAGCCGCTTTGAAGACAGGGATAATGGCAAAACTCAGAACACGCAGGACAGCTATCAAATGGGTTATGCCTGGTACAAAGTGGGCAATTACGCCAAATCAGCCACCGAATTAGAGAAACTGGTTGAACAAAATGATGTTTACAGCCAGAATGGCAATTATACCCTGGGTAATGTTTTCCTTAAAATGCATAACAAGCAAAGCGCCCGCAATGCTTTCCTGGTTGCATCAAAGCTGACTTTTGACCCACAGTTACAGGAAGATGCACTGTATGAGTACGCCAAGCTATCCTATGAGCTTGATTTTAACACACAAGCATTGGAAGCAACGCGTTTGTATTTAAAAAACTATCCGCAAACGGGCCGGAACGATGAAGTAAAAACACTGCTGGGCGAAGAGTTACTAAACTCCCGCAATTATAAGGAGGCGGTGGATATACTGGAGCCCATCCCCAATAAATCGGCGAGCGCGAAGGCGGCTTATCAAAAAGTCACTTACTACCGAGGGCTTGAATTTTATAACGAGCGTGCTTTTGAGAATGCTATTGGAATTTTCCTCCGTTCGTTGAAAAACCCCGAGGATGCCAAAATTAAAGCTTTAACCATTTACTGGATGGCCGAAGCCATGTATGAGGTGCGTAAATATGGAGAATCTGTCGAAAACTTCGAGCGTTTTTTGGACATGGACGAAGCGAGTGAAACCCCTGTTTACAACTATGCAAATTACGCTGTGGGCTATGCTGCCTTCGGTGGCGAGCAATATAGAAAAGCGGCCACTTACTTTGAGAAATTTTTAAAGGGAAGTGAAAAAGACGAGAATACTGCAAACGATGCGGTCACGCGCCTTGGAGACAGCTATTTTGTGCTAAAAAGCTACAGCAAAGCCCGTGAGTATTACGACCGTATTATTTCAAAGCATAACAAGGGCGAAGATTATGCTTTGTTTCAAAGGGGAATGATACAGGGGTTGCAGGGTTCTCCTGATGCAAAGATCAGTACATTAACCGATGTATTGAACCAGTTCCCGAACTCGGACTATGCTGATGATGCTTCTTTTGAAATAGCTTATACCTATTTCCTTAAGAACGATGGTGCTACGGCTAAAACTGATCTTCAGGCAATGATAGAGAAATACCCAAGAAGCAGCTATGTACCGAGGGCATTGGTCACTATTGGACTTATAGATTATAACAACGGCTCTGATGACCTCGCAGTGGAATCATTCAAACGCGTAGTGCAGGATTACTCATCAACCGATGAGGCCAAACAGGCGCTAAAACAAATTGAAAAGATTTATACGGATAAGGGTGATGCGCAAACATTTATTACCTATGCCGCGACTACACCGATCGGTAACTACTCGGCTTCTGAACAGGAAAGTATAATGTACACCGCTGCCAATAACCTGTATTTGAAAGGCGAATGGGAAGGGACCGTGCAGGCAGTAAATGCATACTTCGATAAGTTTCCAACCAAACCTATTTATGATAAGCAATCCAGGTTTATACGCGCCCAGAGTTTAGTTAATTTAAACAGGCCTAATGAAGCGGTAGCTGATTACAATGTGATATTAAACGACTGGACAAGCGCCTACACCGAAAAATCATTGATCAGTATGGCCAGGTTATATATGGTGCAAAAAAAATATAACGACGCTGTAGTGTTTCTGAAAAAGCTCGAAATCAATTCTGAGTACAAGGCCGACTACTCATTTGCCATCAACAGCCTGCTTTTGTGTTATGCACAAATGCAAATGCCTGACGATGCACTTAAATATGCTAAATTGGTACGTGAATATGAAAAATCATCGCAGGAGGACAAATTCAAAACGGGCCTGTATTCAGGGTTGGCTTATCTGCAAAAGGGGGACACTACATCGGCGGTAAAGGAATTCGATTACACAGTAACCAACACAAAAACTATAGCTGCTGCCGAGGCCAAATATAATGTTGCCAGGATAGAGTACCTGAAAGGTAAATACAAAGCATCGCAAAAAACATGTTTCGACCTGGTTAAAGAACTGCCCAACTATGATTACTGGGTGGCAAAAACCTATATATTATTAGCCGATGATTATACGGCGATGAAAGATGATTTCCAGGCTAAAGCAACACTGAAAAGCATTATTGATAATTATAAAGCTGATGATGACATTTTGCCAGCCGCTAAACAAAGGCTGGACAATTTGAACACAGGTAAATCGGCCAGGAAAACAGGTGTGCAGGATCAAAAACCCGACACTACAAAGAATAACTAACAGGATAACGGAGAACACCAGGAAAAGACAAGCAATGATTAAATCAAAATATATATACGCGCTGCTTACCCTATTAATAGTATTTTACTTTGTTCCTGCTAACGCACAAAATAAGAAGAATACTAAAAAAGCGACTGTTAAGACCGCGCCGAAAAAAGTGACCGGCAAAACTGCTGCGAAAAAAGCACCTGCCAAACAGAAACCCGGC
>JANYAB010000114.1 GCA_025355225.1 Bacteroidota bacterium | reverse complement strand
CGATCTCCCCTGGATAGTTCAGAGATTGCTTCGTTCCTCGCAATGACGCACTCTCTTTATTTATTTATAATTTGGTTACTCCATTAATTTAAAAATCGCCAGCAACTCTTCTATGTCGTCAAAGTGGTTTTTTACACCCTTTATCTCCTGGTATTTTTCGTGCCCTTTTCCAGCAACTACAACAATATCCCCCGGCTGGGCCAAAATACAGGCGGTTTTTATGGCTTCTCTTCTATCTACAATACTAATAGTGTGTCTTTTGAAGGCCGGATCAACACCTGACTCCATGTCCTTTATGATTTGCGCAGGATCCTCGGACCGTGGATTGTCCGAGGTAAATATTACCTTATCACTCCACTCGCAGGCCACCTTTGCCATTATGGGCCTTTTGGTTTTATCCCTATCGCCGCCACAGCCAAGTACGGTAATTACTTTTTCCTTGCCCTTTCGCACATCATGTACGGTGCTTAATATATTTTGCACGGCATCAGGCGAATGTGCGTAGTCAACTATACCGATAACACCATTCGGAGCTATCACATATTCAAACCTACCCCTCGCGCCTGTTAGTTTGCTCAGGCTGATCAGTACCTTTGCTTTGTCCTGCTCCAGCAGCATAGCCGTGGCATATACAGCCACCAGGTTATAGGCATTAAAAGTACCTACCAGTTTAAACCAAACTTCTTCATTATCAATATTGAGGAGCAAACCGCTAAACTGGTTCTCCATAATTTTAGCCTTGTAATCGGCCATATTTTTTAACCCGTAAGTTTTTTTATGAGCCGGCGTGTTTTGCAGCATAACCATGCCATTCTTATCATCGATATTGGTTAAAGCAAAAGCATTTTTTGGCAGCCCATCAAAAAAGGTCTTCTTGGCTTTCAGATAACTGTCAAAAGTTTTATGATAATCCAGGTGATCATGCGTAAGGTTAGAAAATATACCTCCTGTAAAATTCAAACCTTCAATGCGATGCTGTACTATTGCGTGGGAACTCACCTCCATAAAACAATAATCACATCCTTTTGCTACCATTTCTTCAAGCAGCATATTTAATTCTACCGGGTCAGGAGTAGTATGTGTAGCATCCACCACCTCGCCATTGATCTGGTTCTCTACGGTAGAAAGCAACCCGCATTTATAGCCCAGGTCGCGGAACAGCTTGTAAAGCAATGTGGCAATGGTAGTTTTTCCGTTTGTACCCGTTACGCCTACAAGTTTTAATTTTGCGGATGGGTTATCATAAAAATTAGCCGCCAAAATTCCGAGCGCAACGGCCGTATTGGCGACCATAAAAAAGTCCACCTCTCCGGCTACGTGCGCAGGCAGATCCCCGCACACTATTGCTACAGCACCCTGCTTAATAGCCTGCTCAATATAATCGTGCCCGTCAGATTGCGTACCCCTTACGGCCACAAACAATGACTGAGGTACCACTTTGCGCGAATCGAAAACGATTGCGCTAATTTCCATGTCTGCACTACCCTGAAGTTCAGTAAATGCCAGTCCATTTAAAATGTCGCTCAAGTACCTCATTGTAGTTCTATGGTTATTTTTGATCCTTTTGGTATAATACTACCTCCGGTGACCGATTGTTTTACTACTATTCCGCTTCCCCGCACCCCAACTTTGTAGCCGGCGTTACCTAATACATATAAAGCATCGCTCAAACCCATACCCGTTACCGCAGGTACCGATCCCTTTTCATATTTAACTTCCTCAAATGCCAATCCGCTGCTGGTATCAACCCCACTAACTGCGGCGTTATTAGACGCATACAATGGTTTAATATTTAGCTTACTATATACCTCCTGCGCTGCCTTGCGGTTACCTGCCTTAGTTTTAGGTAACTGGGTACCGCCTACAAATCGTAAGGGAGCACTTTGGTTCATTTCCAAATCGCTTGAATAAACTCTGTCGGCGATTGCCCTGAATACGGGCCCGGCAACTTTCGCAGCAAGATATTCGCCCTGGGGGTTATTGATCACCACGATCATGGAGTACTTGGGGTGATCAGCCGGGAAATAACCGCAAAATGAGGCCTGGTGCATTTTTTTAACCCCATAACCGAAGGCGCCATTGGCAATCTGTGCCGTACCGGTTTTACCTGCCACGGAATACAAAGGATTTTTAATCACATTTTTCCCGGTACCTTCCAGCACAACGCCCTCCAGCATACTTCTCATTTTCCCCAACGTCTCATCCGAACATACTTTTTCATTGATCACCCGCGCCTGAAACTGTTCCACTGTATTATTTAAGCGGCGAATTTCCCGTACAAACACCGGGGCGATCATTTTCCCGTTATTAGCCACTGAATTATAAAATACAAGCATTTGCAGGGGTGTCAGCTTTTCTTCATAGCCATAAGCCATTTGCGGCAGTGTCAGTTTGCTCCAGCTTCTTGACTTAGGTGTTTTGATCAGCGGTGCGCCTTCTCCCGGTATTTGCAGATCGAGTTTTTCGTTTAAATGATAGCCATACAACGCATCGGTAAATTCCCTCGGGTCGTCTTTGTAATGATCATAGATAAATTTTGCCGCCGCTACATTGGATGATTCTTCAAAGGCCGTTTTCGCCGAAATCAAATAATATTTGTCCACCTCCGCGTCTGTTACCGTGTATTTGCTATTTGTCGGTATTACATGCATTTTACCGCCCTCTACATTTATCATGGTATTGGTATCAATTTTATGCTGCTCAAAAGCAGTCATATAGGTAGCCAGCTTAAATGTCGACCCTGGCTCAGCGGCATCGCTTATCGCGTAATTCAGCTTTTCCTGGTAGTCACCATCTTTTGTTTTTGTGAAATTGGCAATTGCCTTTATCTCCCCGGTGGCCACTTCCATCAATACAACACAGCCATGATCGGCCTGGCTGGTTACCATCTCTTTTTTAAGTGCCGATTGCGCTACATCCTGAAAGTTGACATCGATGGTCGAAATAATATCTGCTCCTTCCTTTGGCGCTATTTCATCATCCCCGTTATTAACGGGCATCCAAACACCGCCGGCCATGCGCTGCATTAAACGTTTGCCATTTTCACCGTTAATATACTCGGCATAAGCACCTTCAAGGCCAACCGCATTTTTTACGTTTTCATTTTTATAACCAATTGTACGGGCTGCCAATGAGCGAAAAGGCAGAATGCGCTTATTTTGCTGGACAACAATCAACCCGCCTTTATACTTTCCCATATTGAAGATGGGAAACTTGCGCACCTGTTTTAGTTCCTGGAAACTTACCTTACGCCTGATCAGCAGATAACGCGAACTGTCCCTCCGCGCATTACGCATCATCCTTGAATATTCACTTGTTGTCCTATCGCCAAAAAATCGGGAAAGTGTCAATGCAAGTGAATCCACTTTTTCGTAAAATATTTTGTCATCCGCTATACCACCGGCCAACATATCCATGTGCAGTTCATATTCTGGTACCGACGTGGCAAGCATGCTGCCGTCTGAGGAAAAAATATTCCCCCGGGCTGCTTCCACATTCATATATTGGGTTGAAAGACTGCTTGACATTGCCCGCCATTTTTTGCCCTGCACAAACTGTACCCGGCAAAGCTGCACCACTACAGCACCTGCGAAAAGCAGGATAAGTCCAAATGCCAGGTAAACCCTGATGAGTATATTGGTTCTAATGCTCATCTTTTACCTCCTCTGCTTTCAGCCTTTGCGGTGGTTCAATCGATTCTTTTATGCCCAGGGTATCCACCCGTTTAGCAACTTCTGTAAGCGTACTTTTATAAGCCAGGTCGGCTTTGGCGGTTTTATAATCCCAGCTCAGTTCTTTCACTTCCTTGCTGATCTTATCTATATCCCTAATGTTTTTTTCGGCGAGGTGCATATTGCCGATATAGATCATTCCTAAGAGGGCCAGGAACAATACAAAAGGCAAGGCACTGGTTGCTCTTTCGGCATTGAAATTTTTTGTAAAAAGTTGCCACAGCGCGCTTTCGGAAATCTCCTTAACAGGCTTTTCCTCTACTATGAGTTCCTTTTCAACTTCCTCTTCCTGAATTTCTGTACGTAAACGATTGGTCATTTTTTTACAGCTATTCTTAATTTAGCGCTCCGTGCCCTGTTGTTATTTTTTATCTCCTCTTCTGTCGCTGTTATTGCCCCGCGGCTTACCTGCTCAAAAGGTTTTTGATCGTTGCCATAAAAATCCTTCTCCACTTCGCCACTGAATTTCCCCTTGGCGATAAAGTTTTTTACCAGGCGGTCTTCAAGCGAATGATAGGACATGACCACCAACCGGCCGCCTGAAACTAACACCTCCGCCGACTGGATCAAAAAATCCTTCAATGCCTCCAGTTCCTGGTTCACCTCGATACGCAGGGCCTGGAAAACCTGCGCCAGGTACTTATTTTCTTTTCCGCGCGGGATCAAACTCGTTATCGCATTTTTCAGGTCGGCAACCGTATTGATCGGTGTGTTTAATCGCGCCATAACTATTGTTTTGGCCAGCGATTTTGCATTTTGAATTTCCCCGTAAATGCCAAATATGCGATGCAGCTCTGCTTCACCGTAAGTATTCACAACCTCTTTTGCAGTCAGCGTGCCCGACTGATTCATACGCATATCCAATTCAGCATCAAAACGAATTGAAAACCCACGTTCGGCCTGGTCAAACTGGTAGGACGAAACCCCCAGGTCGGCCAGTATGCCATCCAAAGGAATTGCATTATGTAAACGGCAAAAGTTTTTCAGATACCTGAAATTCTGATCTATAAATTCAAAACGATCATCTTCTATACTATTTTGCTGGGCGTCCGCATCCTGATCAAAAGCCAGCAAACGGCCATTGGCGCCTAAATGCTTCATTATCTCCCGCGAGTGGCCGCCCCCACCGAAGGTTACATCAACATAAGTACCATCAGGGCGAATATTGAGCCCCTCAATACATTCATCAAGCATTACAGGTGTATGATAGTTACTCATCTTCCCCCCTTTTTCTATTTCCCATTACCTCTTCAGCCAATTTTGCAAAGTTTTCCGGCTCGTTATCCAATTGCTGATCGTAAGCGTCTTTTGCCCAAACCTCAATCTTATCAGGTTGGCAAGCCAGCACTACTTCGGCATTAATACCTGCGTAATCCAGCAATGCTTTTGGCAACAGCACCCTATTTGCCGAATCTAAAACCAATTCAGATGCCCCCCGGGTAAAATATCTTATAAATTCGCGTGTCTTTTTTTCGTATTGATTAAGTTTACTTAGGTCATCTACTATTTTATCCCATTCTTTCCGTGTATAGATCACCAGTAGTTTTTCAAAGCCACGATTGATCACAAGACCCTCTTTTTCAGCTTCCGGAAGCTGTTTTTTGAGGCCAGCCGGGATCATCATCCTGCCTTTGGCATCCAGTTTACAATCGAACTCTCCTAAAAAATGGGGCATAACTACACTATTGCAATATTTGTAGAGTAAAAGTAAACTACTTTTCCCACTTTTCAACACTTTTTACCACCAAAAAGTTTTCAACATTAAATATTTAGATTTGATAGCATAAAATCTCTTTTGCGTATGAATTTGAAGCCGACACTAATCCTTTTTTTTGCTCTGATTAACAGCAGTTTTATTCAAAAGCACAATGAAGTAATACAAATAAATGTTTCTCATTTACTAAACGCCCGGCCAATAACAACGCTTTCGTATGGGAAACTGGTAAGCTGGACAAAGGGAATTGACGGAGATGGATCTGGGGATGGGTATCTAACTCAATCCGCTGCTTTATTTAATGGCGATAAAGAAGCACATGCGCTACCTGACAATGCCGTTTTCCCGGCGAATGCTCGGCATCCTGAAATAATACTTCATTATAAAAACAACGAAAGCGTAAACAACCAGGCACGGTATATATCCGGTGCAGGCGAATTTGTTATCGGGATCCCAAGAAAACAGTATTTGGAAATCTATCTTGGTTTAAGCAGTGCGGAGGGGCCATCATCTCTTCAATTTGATTTGATCTATACCGATGGGCAGGAAACAAAAAATTACCTGTTACCAGATTATTACAACAATATATCAGACAAATATCCCGATCTCAGTTATGTTGCAACCGATCTGGCCAAATGGGGGAAAAAGGATAAGATGACCGAGAAAGACCACCACAATATTCATTTGCTTAAATTAAGTACTGATCCCAGCAGAAAGCTAACGGCTATCAAGGTCAAAAAAGCAAAAGGAGGCTACCTGATATTTTGGAGCGCAACTGGAGTTATAAAGGGTTAATTTGTAGATTTCAGATGTACGGATTTAAATGGAGGAATGGTCATTATGGTCTGCCGGCTATTCGCCTCACTAATCAAAAGTGATAATATCAGGTCCTGAAACTTTGCTTACGTGACAGTTGCATCCACCCGCAATTTTAAACAGGACTGTTTTAGTTTCGCCAGTTGCCGGATTGGTGGCGAAGACCTCAACATCATCCCCGGCTGTCGTCAGATCCGGGAGATCGCTGTCATCGACAACAATCCAGTAACCGGGAACAAAATTGGCGGTGGTAGAAATTACATTCGTCAGTACTTTGTTTGTCCTTAAATCTAATACCTTAAAATTTGTAACGCTAACGGGATTGTTGTTTTTATCCTTAAAACTTACTCCTATTGAAGCAAAGATCGCCGTACATACCTGGGTTCCACAGGCGGATTTTTGTTGATTTTTGGTACAGGCTGAACAAAGGATAATGAACAGTACTATCGGTAACTTTTTGTACATAAGGATTCTGTTTTTTATCATTACGCAAAGCCCGAATCATTTGCGACATCCTATTCATTTATATCGTAATTAATTTTAAGGCATTATACCGATTAATAACTTTATCAGGTAAATGCCTGATTGTGAGCCAGAACGAAAGAACTAAAATTTCAAAGAACAATTAAATTATTTTCGCAAATAATTATTATATGATGGAATGTCGGTTACCAATGCAGCACGGCATGTAAGAGTTGAAGAAAAATACAATGGAATCATCGGTGGGACACCCGACAAACAATACGGATGAAAGCTAAACACTTGGTTCAGACCGGAATGATCTGAGCTGCTAAGTTAGCTAAAAATATTAGTATTTACAAATGTTTTTAGCTTTTTGTTCACTATCCAACAAATTCTTAAATCAGAATGCTATTATTGTTTCTTTAATTACACAAATGGTTATTGTAATCCAATGCACGGACCAGGTCGGACTGATTGCAAAAATATCAGGCCTGCTGGCTGAAGAAAAGTTTAACATCCTTTCGATGCACGAATATGTGGATCAGGCTGAGGATTTATTTTTTATGCGGCTGGAAGTTGATAAACAATCTAATGGGATTTTGGAGCGAAAACTGAGGGAGCTTTTACCGCAGGATGCCATAGTCAAGATCAACCCCAATCCTGAAAAAAAAGTGATTGTTTTGGTGACTAAAGAGTACCATTGTTTGGCTGATATTCTTATACGTAATTATTTTAAAACATTAGGCGCCCATGTTCAATGTGTAATTGGGAACCACATCAACCTGGAGGACATCTGCAAACGGTTTGACATACCATTTCATCATATTCCATTTGAAAATTCATCTGCCGGATTTGAAGCACAACTTTTGGATGTTATAGGTGAATACGAACATGATTATTTAGTGCTTGCAAAGTTTATGCGGATTTTATCATCGTATTTTGTAAGCCGTTTTCCGCTGAAGATCATTAACATACACCATTCTTTTTTACCTGCGTTTGCAGGCGCAAATCCGTACCGGCAAGCTTACGAACGCGGTGTGAAACTGATAGGCGCAACCGCCCATTTTGTTACGAACGAATTAGACGAAGGGCCGATAATAGCGCAGCAAATTATATCGTCAGACCATTCACTAACAGCCAGTGACATGATGAAGGCAGGCAAAGAAATAGAGGCTGCAGTTTTAGCAAAGGCGTTAAGGATGGTTTTTGACGACCGGGTGTTTATCTATAAAAATAAAACAGTAGTGTTGGAATAGTTCAATTATAAAATCCGATGGCGATTTGAAGTATTGTACTGATCGTTTCCATTGGCAGGTCAGCGGTTGGATCAAGCAGCATTATTTTCATCCGTGCCCGGTCCTCAATAATCAGATCCGGGTGATCGATCCTTTTCCCTTCAACAATACCGATGTAAGGCAGGCCATTCTTTTTATGAACCCATAAGTAACAAAACATTTTTCCTTTATAACAAAAAAACGGCATCCGGTATTTCCAGGCCTCTGTAATGTTTCTATCGTAGTTTAGGATGTATTCCCTCAAAAACAATAAACAGCTTTTTACAGGTTCGTCCTTTTGCAAATAAAAATTGTCGATATTTCTTAACACTTGTTTACAGTCTTGTTTTACAAAGATGGATAGCTTCTTTCAGAATACCGTTCAGTGTCCCGGTGGGCACGCCGGCAGTTGGATCAAGCGGCAATATCTTTATCCGGTCGCGATCTCCGCTTACAAGTGCGGGATTATCTATTCTTTTTCCTTCCGTAAAGCCAATATATGGCACACCATCTTTTTTGTAGATATGGAAGTAACAAAACATCTGGCCTTTATAGCAGAAAAATGGCATATTAAACTTCCATGCCTCGCTGATGCCCTCGTCGTAATTAAGAATGTGTTCCCTTAAAGACAAAAAGCATCTTTTAAAAGGCTCCTCCTGCTGAAAATAAAATAAGTCAAGTTCGTTCATATCATCAATCGACGACTAATATATTTAATTGTAAACGAACTTGATGTCGCAAAATGCGACATCAAGTTATCAAGATTAGAACTTACTTATTTTGATAAGCGATAATAATACTCAAATCCTCATTCCCCGTTTGCTTTAATCCATGTGAGCTGCCGGGCCTGGTCAATATAGCATCCCCGGCTTTTACGGCAAAGGTTTTCCCGTTCATCTGCATTTCACCAGTACCACTAATTATATAATAAATTTCATCTTCTGTTTGCAAATGGTAGCCAATTGCCGATCCTGAATGCAGTACCCGTTTGCGAAATACCATTTTTAAACTATCTGCTTTTGAGAAGAAACTATAGCCTGTTGTATTGCCGCCTCCGTTGTGAGTACCAGGTTCGATTTTGGCTATTTCATTTTCGCGTTCGAGAAGGTAGGGTTGTTTGGTTTGAGAAAAAGCAAAAGCAGGGACCGACAAAAGAATAATTATGGCCGCTAAGGTTTTTAAGGCTAAATATGCTTTCATTTCCTTGAAATTATTTTTTTTCGGAATTCTTCATTTTAGATTTGAGATACTCCTCGGAAAAATTCCCGATCGTTTTATGAGTGGCTGAATTATGCACCGACCAATCCTCAACGTCTTCCGTTTTTACCGATACTGAATCATCAAATTTTATATTTTTTAATCTGTAAGCCGAATCAGCAAAAACACCTTTGAACACCCCGTTTTGATAGCTAAATATCCGCGACCACATGTGCTCATGTGTGCCTTTGTCAACATAGTCCGATTTTAATGCAAAAATATATTGCTTAATGTCGTGACCATGTGCGTTTACCGAATCAACAAAAAGTTTCATGTGCGCCTGGGCCGTATCCTTTAATGCTAAAAATGAGGGATCATCTTTTTCTAAATCAACTGACTTATATTCACTATTATTTTTATGATGCATTTTGCAGCCCAGTAACAAAATCACTGACATAAGGATAAATAAATAATTCCTTTTCATTTTACATCACCCTCACCTTCAAATAACTCGGATGCTCCTTTGAAGTATAAACCTTGTGTGTTGCCTTTTTAAAGTCTGTATCCTTAGCCTTCATAATATCCTGGAACTGCTGTGTATTTCTATCGATCAGGGGAAACCACGTGCTTTGCAACTGTACCATAATCCGATGACCTTTTTTAAAGGTATGCAGTACATCCTGCAATTCGAAATTCACCGGTGTTACCTTCCCGGGCACAAATGGCTCGGGCCTGTCAAAACCATTGCGGAACTTTCCACGCATGGCCTCGCTGCGCACCATTTGCTCGTAGTTCGACATATAAACATCCTTGCCGGTAAACTGGTTATTTTTGACTGAATCAGGGTAAACATCAATAACTTTTACCACCCAATCAGCATCTGTGCCGGTGGTGGATACTTTCAGGTTGGCCCATATATTTCCGGCCAATGTTATATCATTATCCAATACATCGGTCTGGTAAGTGAGCACATCGGGCCTGCGGGCCGCAAAACGCTGATCGCCGGTCATGTATTCGCGTTTCATATCCAGGTCGATCCCGTTAGTAAAAGGCACCGGTTTATTAGGATCAGAAATAAATTCGTCAAACTTATCAGCCCCATCTACCGGCGCTTCAAAAGATAGTTTTCCACCCGGTAACAGGTATAAATTTTTATCCACAGCTTCCTTGGGCGGCCAGATATTATATGTCTTCCATTGGTTAACGCCAGTTTCAAAAGCGGAGACCTGCGGAAGGGATAAGTCGGTACCTTTTAAATAATGACTAAAAAATGCGAATTCGATTTTTTCCCGATAAAATGGGCCGGTAGGTCCACCGAAGTCCACATCGCCTAAATGGTCGCCATTACCACGTGCCCAGCCACCATGTACCCAGGGCCCCATTGTAAAATAGATCGGGGTATTCGGATTTTCTTTAACCAATGTCTTATAGGTATTAATAGCTCCATACAAATCCTCGGCGTCATACCATCCGCCGGTAACAAGCACCGCGGTTTTAATATCATGCAAATGGTACAATACGTTGCGGTCCTTCCAATGCTGGTCGTAATTGGGATGATCCAGCATTTCGTTCCACAAGCGTATAGTGTCCTTATAAAACTTGTCATTTGAGTTTTTCACAGAGCCCATTTTCAAGTAGAACTCATAGCCATCTGCAGTACCGTAGTTTAAACGGCCACCCCTGCGCTGCGTCGGTTTATCGTCCTGGCGGTTTGTAAAAAAC
>JANYAB010000274.1 GCA_025355225.1 Bacteroidota bacterium | reverse complement strand
GAAAGTTTTGGTTATACAAATGCAGATAATGCCAAAACTCAGAAATATAAATGCTTGCAAAGGCTGAAAAAATTATTTTTTCAGCAGAAATAAAGGAGTACGATATGAGAGATGAGGAACTATCAGAAGTAATTGAACGCTATCTTAACGGCGAATTGAATGCCGTTGAGCGCGCGCAGTTTGAGCAGCTTCGTAAAGAAAATGCGGATATTGACAATCAGGTTATCGGGCATCAGCAATTTACAGGGTTGTTGAAACAATATGGAGAACGGGTAGCGCTGGAAAAGAGACTAAACGCTATTCATCAGGAAATAGACGTGCATGCTCTTGCTGAGGAAGTAATGATCCACCCTTCGTGGATAGTACAGTTGTGGCGAAACCATCATTCTAAAATTTCGGTGGCGGCTTCGATCGCCATTTTTGCCATTCTCAGTACATTATTCATTACTGGTAATTTAAATAATAATTCCTCATATACCGAATTGAGAAGAGAGGTAGATAGGTTGCGGTATAATCAAAGCCATGTCACAACGTCAATTAAGCAATCACCCAGTAAGGGAACCGCTGATAAATACCGTGGGACGGGGTTCGCTATTACCTCTAATGGATTGATCGCTACAAATTATCACGTAATTAGCGGAGCTGATTCTGTTTATGTGCAGGATGCTTCGGGCAAATCATTTAAGGTTAAGGTATTATATTTTGAACAGCAAAACGATATAGCCATTTTAAAAATAACGGATACTTCTTTCAAAGGGCTGGGCGCCATTCCTTATACCTTTAAACGGTCTGAAAGCGATCTTGCTGAAAATGTTTATACTTATGGCTACCCGCAGGATTCGCCCGTTTACGGCGATGGCAAGTTAACTTCAGCAAATGGCCTGAACGGAGATAGTATTGATTACCAGATATCGGTACCGATTAATCCCGGTAACAGTGGCGGCCCGTTGTTCGACAGCAGGGGAAATATAATAGGAATTGTGAAAGCTAAACAAAGTCATTTGGAAGGGGCGAATTTTGCATTAAAATCGACCTATTTATTAGATGCGATCCAAAATTTACCGGTTGATTCTTTGAACAAAAAGCCGAATTTAAACACTAAAAACTCATTAGCAAATTTAAGCCGTGTGCAGCAGATCAAAAAGCTGCAGAATTATGTGTTTATGGTGAAAGTGTATAATTGATCCTTTCGATTTGAAAATTTGAGGATGTGACAATTTGAAAATTTAAGATATGTTTAAATAGAAAATGTTCTGGCAACAGAACATTTTCTATTTAACGTCAATATTTTCAAATCTTCAAATTAATCAATTTTCAAATTTATCTATCCACCTCACCCAATACAAAATCAATAGAGCCAACGATCGCTATCAGATCGGCTATCATCACGCCTTTGGCAATTGCAGGTAATACCGATAGGTTAGTAAAACTTGGCCCGCGCGATTTTACCCTTATTGGTATTTCAGATTTGCCATCGGCAACAAAATAAAATCCCAATTCGCCTTTGGCTCCTTCTCCACGTACGTAGTAATCCTGGGCTTTAGGTATTATTTTTCGCGGAAGTTTTGCGCGCGGGTCAAAATCCGGAGTTCTTTTTAATTCATTTTGTAAACGGTCCAGGCATTGCTCTACTATTTTAAGCGATTGTTCGATCTCGTCAACCCGAACTTTGTACCGGTCCCAGCAGTCGCCCACAGTGCCCATTTCGCCTTTGCCCACGGGGATGTCAAAGTCCAGTTCGGGGTAAACGGAATAACCATCGATGCGCCTCAGGTCCCATTTAAGGCCCGAGCCGCGCAGCATAGGCCCCGAAACTCCATAGTTGATGGCTACATCCATTGGCAATACGCCAACATTAGCCGTGCGACTGATAAATATCTGGTTATCGGTCAGTAACCGGTTCAGTTCAACCATTTTTGGCTTAAAGTACTCCACAAAATCGCGGCATCGCTCTTCGAATCCTACAGGAAGATCATAAAATAAACCACCGATCCAGATATAATTGTAAAGCATTCGCGAGCCTGAGGCCCACTCCAACATGCCCATAATATGTTCCCTGTCCCTGAAACACCACAAGAAAGGAGTGAATGCGCCTATGTCAATCCCATAAGTGCCAATAGCGATCAGGTGCGAGCCAATTCGGTTGAGCTCGCAAACCAAAACCCTTATATACTCTACGCGTTTTGAGATATCTTTATCGATACCCATCATGCGTTCAACCCCCATAGCCCATACATGGCTATTGTTCATCGAGGCCAGGTAATCCATCCGATCAGTAAAGGGTATCGTTTGCTGGTAAGTAAGAGACTCAGCGTGTTTTTCAAAGCAGCGGTGCAGATACCCTATATGAGGTATCACCTCTTTAACTATTTCACCGTCGGTAATCAACTCCAGCCTCAAAACGCCATGCGTAGACGGATGCTGCGGACCCATATTCAACACCATGTCCTGTGTCGCGGCGTCTGCAATTTTTTTATTGTATTGCTCTAATGCTATGTCGTATTTCATCCCTTTCAGGGGGTTAGAGGGCTCAGTCAATCTTTATACCTTTATAATATTCAGCGGTTTTATAATCTTTTCTTAGCGGATAACCTTCCCAGTCATCGGGCAATAGGATACGTCGCAAGTCCGGGTGTCCCTCAAAAAATATTCCTATCATGTCAAAAGCTTCACGCTCGTGCCAGTCGGCGCTTAAATAAACTTTGGTTATGCTCGGGAAGGCTGGTAAATCATTAGCATCCCTATTATTTGTTTTACTGATCTTTAAAGTAAGCTGAGTTTGGTATGGGATGGAAGCCAAGTGATAAACTACGCCAAAGCGATTGCTTTCCGTGCCGTAATCAACTCCGCTAAGGCAGGAGAGAAATTCAAAGTAAGTTTTAGGATTATCCCGTAGTTCAAGGCAAACTTTGTCAATATGTTCAGGATCGATGATTAGTGCCGGCTGTAAACCTGACGTTTCCTCACCAACGATTACCTCATCACCAAACCTTTCAACCAGCAGTAATTTGATCTCCTCGAAACTCATGGCGCCAGGCGTACTTTTTTCCAGTTTTTGTTATCAATTTTCTTGTAGAGTATGCGGTCATGCAGCCGACTTTGTCTTCCTTGCCAAAATTCTATTAATCGGGGCTTTAACAGGTATCCACCCCAATGCGAAGGCTTGGGTACTTCTTTATCCACGTATTCCGCTTCGGTATCTCTCCATTTTTGTTCCAATATTTCCCGGCCTGCAATTTCCTGGCTTTGCGGGGATATCACAGCACCTATCTGACTGTCCTTAGGGCGCGAATGAAAATACCGTTCAGATTCCTCCTTGCTAATTTTTTCAATGGTTCCTTCAATACGAACCTGTCTTTCCAGTACATCCCAAAAAAACATTAATGCACCTAATGGATTTTTAGCTATTTCTTTTCCCTTCCGGCTTAGGTAATTGGTATAAAAAACGAAACCATTGCTATCGAAACCTTTCAATAACACTATCCTTGCCGAAGGACGGCCATCATGTGTGGCAGTGGCAAGGGTCATCGCCGTAGGCTCGCGCTGTTCAGACTTTATAGCCTCGTTAAACCATTTGTCGAATTGTTTAATTGGGTCGGTATTTGCATCATTTTCAGATAATGAGGCTGCCTGATAATCGTTGCGTATATTTTGTATGTCTTCCGGGTTCATTGACGCAAACTTACAAATTAATTGCACCGTAATTTATTCAGCTATTTCATATTTTAATAAATGAAGCTATTTTTACGTATCTTATTATAATAATTATTAATTATGCTTAGCCTTATTGAGCCTGCCGCAGGGCGCCTGTTAATCTCGGAACCATTTATGATGGATCCAAATTTTAAGCGTTCGGTGATTTTGCTGACAGAATACGCTCATGCCGGCGCAATGGGTTTTGTATTGAATCATCATAGTGAATATCTTTTGGGAGATCTGTTGCCCGATCTGCCTTATTCCGAAATGCCGGTATATATTGGCGGGCCCGTTGGGAACG
>JANYAB010000191.1 GCA_025355225.1 Bacteroidota bacterium | reverse complement strand
GAAAAGTCGAGGTCTTCAGAAAACCGATCTAATCCATAAAATATTCTCAAAGCAGTGCCACCGTAGAACGCTGCCTTTTCAAAAAATCCGGCGCGATACAGACCTGACAGCGCGATCTCCTGCATGATTTCCCGCAAAGCGTCCTTTGCTTCCTCCTGACTGGAGGGCTGATAAGTTTCTAACCATTCTTTTATCATAAGCCTTTGATCATTTTAATTACCATTTTCAGACTTTCCCTCTTAGGGGCATCAGTTAGCCAATCATTCATCATTTGAGTATTAAAACTTTTCAATGCATCTTCATCCATTCGCAAATCATCTATGAGATAGCTACCAGCATTGCTTGCACTTCTTATGATCAATCCTGAAGTACTGATGATCTTATCACACAAAGCTTTTTCAGGGCTGGCAATTATAGCGCATTGCTCATTAGTGAGCTGAACTATATTAATGCCAAAGGCATAGTAGGGTAAAGGTAAATGCACATAGGTAAATAAGCCTATCGGCGTATCAAACTCACGTGATGCTTTTGTCGTCATCGAGGTGATTGCATAAACACGTTCGGGTATCACTCCATGAAAAGATAATGCCGTATCCATTGATACATAGCTGGGACCAAGCAGGTGGTTAGCAAGTAAAGCATTTTCAGGCCGTCCGGAGTATGATTTAGGGCCTGCGATGTAAAAGCCCTTTTTGACCGAAGCTAAAACACCTTCTGATTTCAATGCATTGATCTTGTCATTAGGCCGCTTATAATCTTTTAACCATGACTTCAAAAGCTGATGCGTAATAGGTTGCTTAGAGTAATTCGCTATGGTTTGAATTATATCCATATTCAAATGTAAAAAAATAATAAGATAATCGAAATTATTCGATTATCTTATTCAAAACACACAGCTTATTGGGTCAATACGCTTGTGTTGGCGACAATTCCTTGTATATTATTGACAAGATAAACGGAAATAAACCGATTATCTTGTCAAATAATAACACACGTAGCATCGGCGTGTCACATAACAAGGGCAAATTTCATAGTTATTACCGAACTAAAAGCATTAAATCAAACTTGTACAAAAAGCAACAGTTCGGAAAATCCGAACTGTTCAAAAGATGCAATATTGATACCCGTCCACCAGTTTGAACAAACCACCCCATATTTACCGCTTAAGCAACAAACAGCGCGAGCCGGGTAAATAGTCAAGGCCGGGCCACCGCTAAAAAACAAAATTAAAATGGCCCGCTCTGCATGGCCTTTACTTTTTATCCCGGCGGTGGGCTATATTCGCGAGTGCGGTGAATATGGGAATTATATTCCTGGAAGATTTATTAAGGCTCACATCAGGAACAAAACATTTAACTACTTGAATGTTATGATTAGATGTGTAAAAGCTAATAAAGCGAAAGAGCACTATACAATTGGGCTGATCTTTTCTTATAGTCATCGCATATTAGTTCTATAGCATCATTTCTTTATCTTTAACATTTCTAAGCTATATCAACACAATGTTGAAACGGAATGATACAATAGTTGATTATCCATGTGTTGTGTTTTAAAGGTCTTATTATGGCCACTTTTAAATAATTTAAGAAAGTTTATACGTGCCTATCGGAGTCGACATATTAGAAAACGAAATAATCGAAGCATACCCTGATGTTCTCGGCATCTTGTTACGTGATAATACAACGCAAGAAAATATTCTTTGGGCTACAGGTAATTATGAATACCTGGGTGAATTATACAATTATAGTTCCAATATCTTGCCTGCTTTAATTACCGGTAATAATGGAAACATAATAATGCCACGCGTAAATAAAGATAAAATTCAACAACAAGCCAGATCCAAAGAAATGGCAGAAGTCTTTACGCCGTCGTGGATATGTAATGCACAAAATAATTTAAGCGACAATGCTTGGTTCGGAAAAGAAAATGTTTTCAACAAAGAAGTCTTTTTAGAGTATGGCTCAAAAACTTGGGAAACTAACAATGAGAAAATAATTTTCCCTAACAACAAAACATGGGTTGACTATATTCGTGACACTCGTTTAGAAATTTCTTGTGGAGAGGCACCATACATTGTAAGTCGATATGATACCACAACCGGAGAATTTATTTCTATTGAAAATAGAATTGGGGTTTTAGATAGGAAATTAAGGGTGATCCATGAAAATGTTAACTCAACAGAGAAATGGTTAGAAGCCGCTCAAACTGCATACAAAAACACTTATGCTTTTGAATGGCAAGGTGATAGTTTGCTCTTGGCGCGCGAGGCAATGTTTTTAACATTTATCGAGAATTACACACATAAATTTCGAGAAGAGCCCTTACTAGAATCTGTTCAGAATATCGCTTATATTATATCTTGGAATGTATGGCAAATGGATGGATTAAAAGGTGTGGTGCCAAACAGTTGTGCTGACCTGATTAAACAAAATAACGATTTATTCGGTAATTCTAAGAATGAAATTATTAAGTGCAAGGGCTGTGAATGTCAGAGTATTATGTTACATAATGGAACGTATTGCAACATAATGGATTGGGAGGAGAAAGATAAAAATACGGGTAAAATGGGTAGAACGACTCGGTTTGTTGACCTGTTAAAGAAATAAAAGATGCCGGAAATCAATAATATTAACGTTGAAATTCTTGATGACTTAATAATCGGAAGAGTTGAACCTCAAATCTATGCTTTTACCACTGGAACAGTACCGAATTATCTTAAAGTCGGTGACACATAT
>JANYAB010000126.1 GCA_025355225.1 Bacteroidota bacterium | reverse complement strand
ATTTGGATAAGGAAGACGGTGAATGCTTCGGCATGCTGTGGGTGCCGATGAAATATTTCAGGGAATCTAAAATCAGCAATTCATGATTAAATACACCTATCTGCTGGTTGATCTCTTGAGCTTGCTGGTGCCTCTGATTTTCTCATTTCATCCGAAGATCCGGTTTTACAAGCACTGGAATGCATTAGTGCCGGCTATCTTGATCAGCGGGATATTTTATATGATTTGGGACAGCTGGTTTGCGCATCAGGGGATCTGGGGTTTTAATCCGACCTATATTACCGGCGTACATATCGGTAATCTACCTGTGGAGGAATTGTTGTTTTTTATCTGTATCCCCTACGCCTGCGTTTTTACTTTCGAGTGCATCGCACGTATCATACCAGCTACTTATTTGCAAAAGAAAATTAAGCTTATCAGTTATGGTTTCGCGGTAGCATTATTCTTCTTGTCGTTGATTTTTCGCGTGAGACCATATACCACGTCCGCTTTTGCCTTGCTGTCGGCAATGATCCTCATCAGCACATGGAGAAAAGTTTCGTGGTTGCCTAAGTTTTACCTGGTCTATGCCCTGTTACTGGTGCCTTTCCTGCTTGTAAACGGAATACTTACAGGTACAGGCCTGGCCGAACCAATTGTTTGGTACGATTCCCGTGGCATTATTGGCTTGCGCATTCTAACGATACCTGTGGAAGATATTTTTTACGGTATGGGGCTAATACTAATGAATATTTGGCTCTACACCTGGATAAGATCGCGGGATTGGCGGATCCTACGCATATTTAGCTGATAGCACAATCTATCTCAATATAGAAACAATAATAAAATGAAAAATAAAGAACACGAACACACTGGTATATCTTCAACGGACGAGTTGCTTGAACTCATCGAGCGTGAGCATTCAAATTACTCGGCCAATACTCCCCTTAAACCCGATGCATTTGAAATCGATGACGACACCAAGATTGAATTGATCGAAAAGCATTTTAAAGCCATCATGAATGTTCTTGGTTTGGATATGACAGACGACAGCTTGAAAGACACGCCCAAACGCGTCGCGAAAATGTACGTAAAAGAAATATTCAGCGGTCTGAACCCGGCCAATAAGCCCGAAATAACGCTGTTTGAAAACAAATTCGGCTATAATCAAATGCTGGTTGAACGCAATATCGCAGTCAAAAGCAATTGTGAGCATCATTTTGTACCGATCATTGGCAAAGCGCACGTTGCTTACATTAGTAACGGCAAGGTGATTGGCTTGTCGAAGCTGAATCGCCTGGTGCAATATTGCGCTAAGCGGCCACAGGTACAAGAAAGACTAACCATACAAATTGCCGAGGAGATTAGCCAGGCTTTAGGTACTGAAGATGTTGCCGTGATGATCGATGCCTACCACCACTGCGTATCGTCGCGGGGCGTAAATGACCAAGACAGTTCAACCGTGACCGCTGAATACTGCGGCAAATTTGCAGAGACAGCTACCCGCCAGGAGTTTTTAAAGATGATAGGTAAGTGATTTTCGCGGGCAAAAATATTCTGATTGGTGGAGGCAGTTCCGGCATTGGCCTGGCTACCATATCTTCCTTAGTAACCGAAGGAGCTAATGTTTACAATCTTTCCCGAACGGCCAATGAGCAGTGGCCCGGAGGTGTAAAACACAAGCCCTTCGATGTCCTCGACGAAAACGTTGGTCTCGACGGTTTTTTACCCGATAGGTTGGACGGCTTAGTATATGCAGTTGGCAGCATTAACCTGAAGCCTTTCAACAGGCTGACGACTGATGATTTCATTAACGATTACAAGATCAATGTCACTGGCGCAGCAAGGGTGATCCAATTGGCTTTACCTGCATTGAAGCGGTCGGGTAATGCCTCTATTGTTTTGATGAGTTCAGTTGCTGCAGGTGTTGGAATGAGCTTTCATGCGAGCATCGCAGCCGCTAAAGGTGCAATTAATGGTTTAACATTATCGCTGGCTGCTGAATTCGCGCCTAATAAGATCAGGGTCAATGCGATCGCTCCTTCGTTAACCGATACACCGCTCGCAGTACATCTGCTAAACAGTCCTGAAAAGCGCGAGACTTCAGCTTCTCGTCATCCGCTCGATCGTATCGGGACGACTGGAGATATGGCATCTGCGATCATTTTCCTACTCTCAGAACAAAGCTCCTGGATGACGGGTCAGATCATTGGCGTGGATGGCGGAATGGCTCATATCCGAAAAAGTTAATTCAGTATGGAAAAGACAGATGTTTTGATAGTTGGTGCAGGTTTAAGCGGCTTAACGGCTGCAAATATCCTGAAGGCAGCAGGGCGGTCCGTTAAGGTCATCGAGGCTAGCGATGACATCGGTGGCCGTGTGAGAACGGACTACATTGAAGGGTTCCAGCTTGACCGTGGGTTTCAAGTATTGCTAACCGCTTACCCGGAAGCAAAAAAATTATTGGATTACAAATCTTTGCATCTGCACTTCTTCGAACCAGGCGCAGTGATTTTGAACGAAAATGGCTTCACAACGGTTAGTGATCCGTTAAGAAACCCGTCAAACCTTTGGAAAACATTATTTTCATCAGCGGGCTCAATGAAGGACAAGCTGCTGATGCTGAAACTGAAACAGCAATTAAAGCGCAAATCAATCGACAAGATTTTTGCAGGGAGTTCGTTAACTACCCTCGAATACTTGAAAAACTACGGTTTTTCCGAAAATATGATAGGTAACTTTTTCAAACCTTTTTTCGGTGGGGTCTTTCTGGAAAATGAACTGGAGACGCCTGACAATATGTTCGAATTTCTCTTCAAAATGTTCAGCAATGGCCGCACAGCTGTTCCCGCGCTGGGGATGGGAATGATCGCGAAGCAATTGGGCAACTCGCTTGAGAAAAAAAAAGAAATTATCTTAAACGAAAGAGCAATTGAATTAAGCGATGGCAGGGTGCTCACCAATAAAGGTCAAACCTATGAAGCAAATTATGTTTTACTGGCAACGGATGAAAGCTCGATTCCCGGCTCTAAAACCCGTAACTCTGTAACAGGGCGACAGGTATCTAATATTTATTTCATAGCTGATAAAAAACCGGTCAGTTCTGGAATGGTATTGCTTAACGCTTCAAAAAATAAATTAGTTAATAATGTTGTAGTACTCGATAATATTTCCCCTTATTACGCCCCAAAAGGAAAAAGTCTTATATCAGTATCTGTTTTGGGAGATTTCCGAGAGAGATCAC
>JANYAB010000121.1 GCA_025355225.1 Bacteroidota bacterium | reverse complement strand
GATCAGTAGCTTGATATTGCTTTTTAACAATAAACTTATTTTTGCCTTTTTCAACGCAGTATAATTTTAAGAAACCAGATATACCATCCTTTTCATATTTGCTTTTAGTGGCGGTATTTACAGCAAATACATTAACACTACTATTTTTTAATGTATCATGCCGAAAAGTTATTTTTTGATTTAAAGCGTCCGATAAAAACGCTTCAAAATCATTATAACTGCTCGAATAATTTTGGATGTAAATACCATGTAGAACATTAATATTAGTGCATCCTATACTGTCTCCTGAATTAATAAATAGCAACAAGTAACCATAACGCGATGGTATTTTAAAGTCCCCTTTTGACAATTGTTTAATAGTGCTATTGTCAATATTCGTTTTTTTATCGTTGCATGCTATAACAAGCAAAGAAATAAACGTTATATAAATCAATTTTTTCATTGCTTCAATTATTATTAGGCGGATTTTTTAATTTCTTAGGATCAATTTTTTCTCCTCCATAAGTGGTTCTTGCTGGAAGCCCTTCCATTTTCCTTGCACGGTTCTCGTTATTTACGGCACGAATTTCGGATGGATCTTTAGCAGTATTATTGGGTTGATCATCTTTATTATTACCAGTGTCATTATCATACATATGACGCATTTCGTGTGTAACAGTGGTTAAATCTGAATTTGGTACACCTTCTACGCTTTTAAACTCATTCTTACTGGCATTAGAGAAATCGAACTCTGTTTGTGAGCCCTGTCTTTCTCCTACTTTAGAGCCCTCTAAATCATGTACAGCATTATCATTACCTACCTCAATAAAATGATGTTTATCACTGGTTTCTAAGGTATTTAACTGATTTTTAAGCGTTGCATCGCTGCCGTTTTCGATTTTATGGAATTGCTGAATTGTATTCCAAACAGTATAATTTGCACCTTTACCATCATACTTTTGTTTTGTATCATTCCAAGTTGCAGTTCCATCTTTGTAGGTTAGGGTTCTATCTGGAGCACCGTCTTTACCTCTAACTACAAAAATTATATCCTTAACCCCCATACCATCAGGGTCGATATAACGCATGGGATTATCTACTCCATAATTATAAGGCGACCATCGGCGATATTTTTCAGCAAGAGGATCAATACTCGTCCATCTTGCTATTACAGGGTCGTAAAAGCGCGCGCCGTAATCGTATTGTTGCAGCTCCTCCTGAAGCTCTTTTTTATTGTAAAGGTATTCATTTTTCGGACTTGTAATACTGGTGTTTATTTCCATGCCAAAAGGATAGTAATCGTCCTTTTGCAATTGTACCGCCGCTCCTGTTTGGGTATCAAAGGTTACCCTTGTGTTACCCAGGTTATCGCCTAAATAATAATAGTAATCGTACCCGCCGGATGAGGTGGGCACAGCTTTTCCTTCTTCGGTCTGGATAAAACTCAGGACGGGCGTGGTCGCCCCGTCGTATTGGATGCCGCTTATATAGTCTGTGGTGTTATTTAATACGGTGCTCACCTTTCTTAGCTTATTGCCTGTGGCATCGTAAATATAAGTAACGATACCAGTAGGTTTTGTCGCTACAAGCGGCAGGTTCAGCAGGTTATAGCTAAAACTTGTATTCTGGGCAGTATTTACGGTATTGGTATTGCTTAACAGGTTACCATTCCCATCGTAGGTATAATTCATTGTTCCGTTGCTAAGCCCGGCGTTACTGCCGCTGGCATCAACTACGTTTTGTACCTGGTTGGTCGGGTTGCCGCTATTGGTATAGGTGTAGCTCAGGTTATCTATTGCTACAGACCCTATCTGGTAACGGTTCAGGTGGGTAATATTGCCTTGCAGGTCATAGGCGATGTTTTGCTCCGTATTGGTGATGGTTCCCGAGGGGGTGACACAAAAACACAACTTGCAAGCATAAAAACAATCGTATTAGCAGATAGACAGATAGTTGTATATACAACTATACAACAAAGCCCGGCGTTTAATCGGCCAGGCTCTGCTGTTTTATGGCTTAGGTACGAGCACATCACTCTACCGATCTCGCCGAGATAGGGGTTCCGAAAAACGATCCCTCACACCCCATTATATTCCCTTCCCGGTGTGGGGCTTGTTCCAAATATTACAAATGAATAGAAGGTAATATAAAACATGGCATATAGAAATGTTTCATTTTTGTTCTAAGATCAGGCTTATTCCATGGATTAGAATATTTCTGTTTTGTGAAGGCGGTATCAATTTTAATTGATCTATTTAATTTATAATACCGAAAAGGCAGTATTAAGTTACGTGAACTCAACGTGTCATTGTCTACATTATCATTTAGAATTTGGGGCATATTACTAACGATGCTGCTATACTTTAGCTTTACAAACGACCAAAACACAATATGGTCAGTATTCCCTTTCATATGAATTATATTCTTGATACTGGCTGACCTAAGTTGATCTAAAAATATTGGATTAGAGGTATTAAAGCATATACCTGGTCGATATTCAAAATCAAAGACCGAAGCTTTGTTAGTTAAGCTATCTATGTTAACTTTGTTTTTAAAAGGTAGAAAGAATGCCCTGTAACTACAACCATCTGTCGGATATCTTGGGTATACAAAATATGCAACCCCCCATTGGTTTTGGAACGATAATGGATCAATCTCCTGACGAGATTCTCTACATCCAAGATTAAACAGTATCAATATGATTATTATCTTTTTCATATATTCTTTATGGAATGGTAATGCGATTATTTGTATTTACAAATCCACTATAAGGATAACGAGCCGTTGTGCTACTTGTGTTTAAATATGGTACTTTGACATTTGTATTTGGTGTTAAAATGAAACCATCGGACGCGGTAGGTGTCATTTGATTTAGGAATGCACCAGTACTTAAATACGCCTTATAATAACTATTATTAAATCCAGAAGCTCCGTTTACAGCCATAATATCATTCTGATAACCTTTTGCCCATGTGTTTCCATTATCTATCGGATCATCTTCATATTGATCACTTAGACCCAACAAATGTCCCGTTTCGTGCAATATTGTATAATTCGACTTTCCATTTGAATATATAATGCCACCACTATCCCCAGGCCCAGAACCATTTCCTGTACCATCGTCATTATTTGCCTCACTTCTTCGAATCTTAGATGGATCTGCATCCAAATCATGTTCTGGTTCTGCGCTGAAAGTAAGCAAGTTTTCGCCATGCTTTAAATCGCCACGTTGTTTATCATTTGAATATTGATAATTTACGTTAAATGATATGTTTACGCCATCGGATTTCCCAGATTTAAATTGCTTTGCAGCAGCTTTCGTTAGTTCTCCAGCTCTCTTTGCACTAGCACCTGAACCTTTTATATAAACAGTTGCGCTAATTTTGACTCCTGTAATGTTACCATCTTTATCTCGTGTAATGTCAAAAATCACATCTTTACCATCTGGGTCTATTCGTCTTATTGGGTTATTAGTAACATAATTATATGGAGAAATGCCAGTGTACTTCTCCGCCAACGGATCTGGTGTAGTCCACCTTGCAATCACCGGATCATAGAACCTTGCGCCATAATCGTATTGCCTCTTACAATTTTTTCAGGAAAGTTTGCAGTTTTCAGCTCACAGTTTGCAGGCTGCTCAAAGAACGTTCAGGCCTTGTAAAGATAGGTGTTAGTTTTTCATTTGCAAGCCCGTGGTTGGCCTGGATTCCCGGCCTTTGCCCTCGCCGGACACTTTAACATAACAGCGTATTATAGTACTGCCTGCGATCTTAGTTTGTTTTTCAGCTGTGCCGCCCGTCCTATAATGCCATTATGTTAAGCAGCCCTGGTAGAAGGTCTGCCCGTGCCGTCTTTCCCTTGCTTGCCCCCCGCACCTGGGGTTCTGCTTCGGTCAGCGTTTTCTTTTCGGGTTGTTTGGGCTTCATCGCTTCAAGCCTTTCTGCCCGGTAGTTTTCTAAGGCGGTCGTTAGATTGTTTATCGCCTGGCTGATTTCATTAGTGCTTACGTCCAGCGTTTCTGCTGATTTTTCGATCAGCTGCTCGGTTTGGATGCTGTTATACAGGTCAAGGTTATGACGGAAAGCATTTTGCTTGTTATCAGTCCTTATCAGCTTTAACGTTACTTTCAGCCTGTCAAGCCCAGTTAGCTTGATGCCGCCTAAGATAGTGATGTGCAATTTACCGTCAAGGTAGATCAGTAATTCCGGGTTTTCCGTGTGTAGTTTGGCCTTTTTATCCATTACAATTTTTGTTGTGGTTATTTTCACCACGACAAACGTAATTATATGTTTCCTTTTTCGCAACAAAAAAGTTTTCACATTAGCCACTATATTGACATTTGTGTTATTTAAAGCTACTTTTGGAGTATGAACCTGGCAGACAACATTAAAGTTATAAGAGAGGAAAAGAGCCTTAAACAGATCGAGGTGGCCTCGCACATTGGCGTTGATAAATCAGCTTACAGCAAGATCGAAAAGGGTTTGCGCGCCCTCACTATAGATGAACTGCAAAAGATAGCTCAACTGTTTAATATGACTACTGACCAGGTAATTAACTATGACGGCAAGATGCCAAAAGAAGTAACACTGGAAGATAAAACGGCTGTTGAACAAATGCGCCTTATTCAGCAGCTTGACGAGGATGACCGCCAAACCATCTTCAAACTCATTGACAAGATGCTTACCAACAAGAAGTTTAAAGACTTCTTTCAAAAGAACGTGGCTGCCCTTTAGCCAGTCTAATTGATTATACCTAAACCTAACCATCCATCATAAACCACTATTGTAAAAAGCTTATGCCCATTAAATAACAATGCCCGGCGCTCATTGGCAACCGGGCTCCGTCTTTCTATCTTACTTGCGTACTCCCCGCCAAGCGACACGCTTAGCCGGAGTACTTTCCTTTTATTTTCCGATATAAATTCTATTGGTGATTAAATATGAGTTAGCACTTTCGTATTTAATAAATTCGCTCTTAGAATGGTATTTGGAATAGTCGAGATGCGAATTAAAAGGATATAGCGCGGTGTAAATTCGAAAATACCCATAGTGCTTACTCCTAAACGATTTTAGTATAGAGGTCATGTTGTAGATCTTGCCTGCTGGTATTTCGACCATTTCAGGTGGATTAAATTGAAAATCAGTGACATTATGCTGGATAGTTATCGTAGAGTCGCATTGCAATCCATCTATTTTTTCCAAGGAGCGAACGGGTTGAGAAAATTCACTATAATAATAGTAATGCTCTCGATCATATTTCTTATCATAAATACCTTCAAAATGAGCTGTGTCTGATGCTTCGTTGAATTGTATCAAATAATATTTAGGGACATAAATCGGCTTATCAAGCTTATTTTCGATTCTCGTAAATATTGCACTATCAGTTTGCAAACACCATATTTTCACATTTGGTTCTTCAGATTTTCGTTCAGTCCATCCGATAAAGTAAAATCGGACAACACACGCTAAAGCAATTACGCATAAAACTCGCCTACTATTACGGTAATGAATTATCATTTTTCTCATTTGTCTTACTCGTTGTGGTTTTCTTCCTTTTGCCTTATTTTTTTACCTTCTTCCTTCCTTACTTTATTTTCATTTTCGACTGCATTGCCTGTATCCCCACCAGCAACCCACGCGATTGCATGGCCAACTAATTCGTGAATCAATATATCTCCAGCATCCGAAGTAAGCGGCTTGTTATCTGTATCTTTGACATCGCCGGTATATGAAAGGCCAGAAATAGTGACGTTAGCACTTTTTGCCATCTTATCGCCCTTCTCTTCAAAGGCTTCGTCTGTCTTGCCACCTTCAGTTTTCATCGTCGTTGGTTTTCCCTTCATATCAGTAGTTTTTGCATCAGGGTCTACCTTGATAGTTATTACGCCTTTAGCATCAATACCATCTTGCAATCGTACTGTATAATAATCTGATTTCCCTTTGGTGTCTGTTTTATAATCTTTAAGATATAATTGCCCTTTTGAATTAAAAGCAAAATTGGCTGTAGCCCTCGAATTAATGTATCCCAGAATTTGCTGCTGCTGTTTCTTATCAGCTACTACAATATCTTTACCCTTTTCATCAACAAATTTAATAGGATTATCAGCTACATATGCATATGGAGATAATGTCTGATATTTCTCAGCATGCGGATCAACCACGTTCCACCTCCCTATCACCGGATCATAGAACCTTGCGCCGTAATCGTATTCTGTCAGCTCCTCCTGAAGCTCTTTTTTATTGTAAAGATATTCATTTTTCGTGCCTACAATAGTTCCTCTTGAAATCTCCATTCCAAAAGGATAATAATCATCCTGCTGTACCTGGGTAGCGGTTGTGGTGTGGCTATCAAAAGTAATCCTGGTGTTCCCTAAATTGTCACCTAAATAGTACTCATAATTATAAGCTGTAGTTCCATTAGGTACAGCCTTGCCTTCTTCAGTTTGTATAAAGCTTAAACTCGATGTTGTTGTTCCGTCATATTGGATACCGCTGATATAATCTGTATTCCCAGTTGCCGGGCTTACCCTTCTCAACTTTTGCCCGGCAGCATCATAAGTGTAAGTTATAGTTTTGCTGCCTGTGATGTTTTGCGGCAGGTTCAGCAGGTTATATGCAATGCTGATCCCGCTTGCACCCTTGCTTGGGTCAGCAGTCAAATTACCGTTACCATCATATGTGTACGCCGATGTTCCATGTTTTAAACCTGCATCGTTTGTAGTTGCATCATTAATGTTTTGCACCTGGTTGGTTGTGTTTCCTCCGCTGGTATAGGTATAGGTTAATTGGTCTATCTGCACGTTAGCCTGGTACCTGTTCAATGCGGTGATATTACCCATTACATCGTAGGTAATCCCCGTTTCCTTGTTGTTATCGATGGATGTGCCACTAACCAATCTATTTAATTTATCGTAGGCATAAGTAAACGTATTGGTATTAGGAGCTGCGGCGGTTCCCCAGAACTGATAGGCGATATTACCGTTATATTGCTTGTTGGTTCCTGTGTTGTATTGCAGCTGCATCTGAAATAAAGGCGCACTGCTTTGCAGCAGCCAACCGCGTTCATTGTAGGTATAACCCACATTCTGGAGAAAGTTCACACTGTCGGTACTGTGCAGGTGTTTG
>JANYAB010000091.1 GCA_025355225.1 Bacteroidota bacterium | reverse complement strand
CAGCCTGCGAGGCCTGGACCACCACAGTTCCTGCACCCGTTAAGGTAATTGTATTTCCGATAATAGTAGCTGGCCCTGATACTACAGTAAATGCAACCGGCAAATCCACGGAAGACACCGCGATTAAACTAAACGGAGCGTTTCCAAATGCCTGAGCTGTTATTGTATTAAAGTTTATGGTTTGATTGGTTTTGGTCGTAATAAACCGCATATCTTTAAAATCAAAGGTTCTTACGGTCGGATTAAATCCTCCTGTAGTATAGCATCTCATTGTTTTTGGGGAAGTGATATCAGCGGTCGGATCAAATATTGGAGCTGTAACAGTGTAACCTGCATAAGTGATTGTTACTAAATTATTAACGGCACTTACTACTACAGGCTGAAATGTTGATTTTAAACCTTGAATAAAAGAATTCAATCCCCCAATAAGTACTTTATTATTACCATAAATGGTATTTGTGTTAGTATTTAATACATTACTAACAAAAACGAAAGTATTGCTAATACGTGCTATAATTTTGCCATTAACATCTAATATATCAAAATTTTGCAGCATATTTCCTTGTTGGCTACAATTATCGTAGCTAATAAATCCAGATACCGCCCAGTAAGGAAGTCCGGAATTATTCCCTAAATCCCTGTTAATACTAAAAGCTCCTGTCAAAGAATTACATTTTATATAAATATCAGGGTCACTTTGGGTTCCCGAAACAAGTACATTTGTGTTAATGCTCCAACCTGTTTGAGAGTTTGCCATTATTGCAGCGGAAGTTGTCGCAGGGTTAAAAGTCCATCCTGCTGTATTATTTAATAAAGGAGTATTATAAGGCAAATTTACCATCAAATCGACACCCGGAACAGTAAGTGGAGTTACAACAGGAGCAGGATAAGTAATTGGAATATCCTGTTCGGCTATCGTACTTAACCCGGTTATTTTCCATTTATGCATACCTGCATGAAAACTCTCGTCACCATGCCATAAATACAATTCATCGGCACTTGCGCCATCTACCAATTGCGGCGATAAAGCGTTTCCAGCCATCATAGCGGGGGCCAACACAAAATAAGGGCCTGTAGTGCCAAACTGACCTATAGCTAATCCATTATCCCAATAATGATTATACATATTAGCTTGAGAGTTCTTCCAAAATTCTCCATGGTAACCGGTCACTACATTCTGGCCCGCAACCATTACTGCGCTACCGGCATAATTGTTAACCTTATTACCAATATCAAAACGACTTGGATCAGGAAAAGAGCCAGCATAATTCGTATGTGTCGACATTGCCGATTCCCATAAGTAACTGTTGCCTCCCTGCTGTATTGCACCCAAATGAAATCCAGTATTAGGAGTAACGGTAGGATGAGTAGTTAACTGAAGTCCATAGTCATAAAAAAGAACTTTACCAGACGAAGTAAGATAAGAATTTTTAACAAACCCCTTAGGAAGCGGACCAATATCTGTTAGTTTTGTAACATCAGCAAGTATAACCGGAGTAGCACTCCATATAGGGTTATTTGAGTTATCAAAACCCATGAAGGCGTACTTCTTAAAGTCATCACTTAACATTGACCCATCCTTTGCGATGTTACAGTGGAGCTTGGTTACGCCTGTAAATCGTAAAGTATTATTATTCTGAAGTTCTACAACAAAATAATTATTTGCGATCCGAAGAAATCCGTATGTCCGGCTGACGCCTGCTGAAGTCAGCGTTATAACGGTTGTAAACTTAGTTGTTTTGTCGTAGCTGGATGAAACAGTTGCCCCCCAGTTTCTTACTAACTGCCATCCGGTAGAGCCGGTCATGGGTTTAGTATTGTCAATTTTAAATTCTAAATATTCTGCCCCTACCCTTGTATTATCATTTTTATCGGCCCACGTTGAATAACTTGCGCCAAGCGACATAATGGTTTCAATATATGTTCTGTTAGCCGAATAATGCTGTACCCTAAAATTACCGGGATCATTAACCCAAAAGGATCCGTCGGGTTGATAAGCTATAAAAACCCTAAAACCGGCTTCCCCGCCGTAATACATCAGGCCTCTTACATCATTAAAATAGAATTTATTGTTATTGACGGAAGCATCCTGCATATACCCGCCCGGTGCACCTAAGGTCCATGTAGGTGAGCCAGTTGCGTTGCTAAAAGCCTTAACTTGCTGACTGGTTAGTCCCCCATCGGCGATGGTTAGAGTGGTATTATCCGGTGAAACAGATAGCGCTACTGGTATTAATACGCTTGATATAGTAAGTAAAGGAGCAGAAAGGGTGCCATTTGCACTAACCTGGTATTTGGTAACTATATTACTATCAGACACCATCCACAAATTATCATTCATATCCATGCACAGCGACTTAGGGCCGTTTACAGGAATATTTTGTAGTAATTGACCTGTTCCTTTATCTAAAACTGAAAGCTGATTTAATCCTTCCCTTGAAACAAATAAAAGATTACCAGTCTTTTGAACGGCCATACCCGAAATTATAGAATTGGCTTGATTAAGGTAGCTAATTGCATTGTAGCTTCTTGCAACTTTGGGCTTGTAAGTCACACCATTTGCAAAAGTGACATTCGAATCGTCAATGACATTGTTGGCAAAAACCCAGGTATTGGTTAAATTAAAAGGATCAAAACCAGCCCAATAAACCTTTTTTCCATCGCTTGCGCACATATCTGTGTAAGCTGTATTTGTATTGTAAGCTTCAAAGTCGACTTTCTGCTGAGGTTTTGCTGTAAAAAATTTAGCAACGCTGGGGCTTCCCTCACTGTATCCGGTAGAATAATACGCCGTACCATTTACAATAGTCATACCTGTCTTACAATAGTAGTAACCCCGGTGAACCGTACTTCCTGTTGTACTGTCAGATGAATTCCCAACAACCCCCATCCAGGCATACTTAACATTATTAGACATTACTTTTACTATATAGTTACCAGCGGGCATCGGATTGCCTTTATCGTCTTTACCATCCCATTTTATATTGTAAGTACCCGCGTTGTAATTTACCACAGACCATAATGTTCTTACCAACGTACTATCAATAACCCTATAAACACCGGCGCTTGTTACAGCTGCTTTGCTAAGCGTGAAAGTATATGGATTAGTAGCAGCAAAGTTATTTACGGCTTGCCCTGAAACCGCACGTGGAAAGGAAAGAAATGTAATAAGAACAAATGCAATAAAAAGTATTCTATTCTTAAAAGCAAAAATTTGCTTTTGCTCGTTTTTTATCGTTTCAGTTAATGACGATTTATTCAAAATTTTGGAGATATTTTTATTAATTACCATGATTAAACATTATAACCGTTTTACGTTACAATAATTTTTTTAGTTACAAATTAATACACAAATATTGATTTTACTAATACTTAAAACTTCTAAAATACTCATTTACAATTTAATATATATAAATACAGAATCTTTTAAAAGAATTGGCTAATTAACGAAATTTAGACCGAAATAATAAAAATAACACCTGCTTTAAATGAATAAATGAATAAACATAAAAAACAGATTGTTAAAATTTCGCGAAGGTTAATATTGTTATTGAAAATTGCTTACAGTATTTGAATATGATTAATCGCTATTTTAAGTCCTCCCGAATATAGCCCTTATTTAGATATGCCCTTTTTATTTTTTAGGCCCGGGGTAACGTTTTCGCTCTCTTGACAGCACAAGCAGTTAAAAGTATTTTTAGGTTTTACTATTCATATTACAATAATAATCGAATACATGGTCCCTTTTCGTCCAAATAAATACTTTTTGTCTTTTTAGCAATCCAGTTTTAAAGGAGAAAAAATCACCCTATGATTTTCCCGTTTTTATCTATAGTAAATTATCAACATACTATTAATAAATAAATCCATCTACACGATGGAAATATTTAGCATCTTTCGGTAATTCACGCAACGGCTTTGCCGGTACCCCCCCATAAAGCATCCACTTTTGCAAGTACGGCTTATTTAATAGTGATTTTGCTCCCAAAACTGAATAATCCGGCAATATTGCACCACCTAATACTGTCGTATTTGTTCCTACAAATGTATAATCTCCAATCAAAATCGGGGCACTATCCTGACAATTTTTTAATATATCAATTGAATGCGTTAGCAATTGCGTTTGATATCCCGCTATTGTTGAGAAACGGCCAATTTGTATTAAGTTTGTACAGTCGATGTGATGATTTTTTGTAATTGCTGAACTCTCTCCCATAATCAACTCTGATCTGCGACCCTCCTGATTTTTGAAATGCAACGAATCGGTATTAGTCGGAAAACCAGTGATCCAGTTTCCGCGGCCGATTTTAGATTTGTAGCCCATTTCTAACTTATCCAGATGAATCGCCACCGTAAACATTTCTATTTTTGCACCTTCATCCATTATTAATTTCCCCGGGAAAATCCATGAAAGACCAATTTTCGCCTTTGGATGTATTTTATATCCAAACCAACTTTGTAATGCACGCCTTCTAAGCGGCCATGGAAGAAAAAGAGTAAATATTTTTAATATCATCATTAAGATAGTTGCAGTTCTACATAAGATTTTATCAATTCATTAAAGTCAAAACGCTTACAGTTTTGATAACCTCCTTCTACCAGCACTGTTTTACTCTTTTGATCATTTAGTTTTAAAAACGATTTTGCAAAATCATCTGGATTGTGTGGATCTGCATATAAAGCGCCTTTCCCTCCAACTTCCATAAATGGTTCTAATTTCGACGTAATAACGGCAGCGCCACAGGCCTGGGCTTCAATAATGGGCCAGCCAAAGCCTTCAGAAAATGATGGAAATATAAAGGCTTCGCAATTGCTGTAAAGCGCTACCAACGTGTGATGATCTGGTTTTATTACGCTAATCAGTCTATCTTGCAGTCCCAATGAAATTGCATGTTTTAATAGTTCTTCATCGATGGCCTGACCTGCAAAACAAATTTTACCTTTGTACCGATCTCCCAGTTTATTGACCATGTCTAAAAGCAATTTACGATTTTTACGCGGCAGCTGCGAGCCTACGTGCAAAATATATGATTGATCTGACGTAATGCCAGCAATTATAAGCAACGGCCGGGATTGGTCGGGACCCATTTTCCAAAAGTTGCCATTAAACCCATTATGTATAACTTTCCAGTTGTCGGATAAGATTCTTTCCCCTTTCAATAAATCATACAATTGGTTCAATGTAAAATTTGAAACGGCTGCCAGGTATTTTGCTTTAGATAGATTACTTAATATCCATTTCTGAAGCAGTTTGCCGGTTGCTGTTGCCGGGCAATACGCATCTTGATACCCAAATGCCCCGCGTATAGCTAAAACATCATGACAAGTAATTAAAGTACGTGTGTTAGGAAGATATTGTATGTAGATTGAATTTGAATGATCACAAATGTGAAACCGCACATCGTTAGAATTATACTTTTTCCCCAGGAGCCTGAATTTCAATTTAATTGGGAAAACCATATATTTATCTACGTAAGCGAGCCATTTACCAATGCCTTTATGTGTTGACTTCGTCCATTTTGCGAACAAAACATCTGGCAACCAAACTTCAGTCTCAATATTTAATTTTGTATAGCCTGTGAACAGCATTTTTGTAAACAGGTTCATACTTTCCTGCTTATCTTTACTATAATTCCCAATTAAAATAATTCTCATTTCAATAAATGCAAAGTTAATATGAAAGTCACATTTACGATTCTAACTCTGTACTTTGCAGTGAAGAAATCATTAAGCCACCAATCATTACGCAGAAACCCAACGACGTTGGTTGGCCCCATCCTCCCTGGGCAAGGACTATAAATCCAAAACTCAAAAGTAGCCAGGGAAGTACGTCTCCCAGTTCTAATTTTCGATAACTGGCAAGTGCCAGTTTAAAAGCGAGGCCAAGTCTGAGTAATATCGCTAAAGATCCAAGGATTGGTCCCATTTCTCCAATTAATCTTCCCCATTCGAGTTCAGAAATTAAAAAGACCTTATTACTCCCGGTAAGTAACTGGGCACCTACGTTAGTTCCCATTCCTAAACCGTAACCCAAAATAGGCTGAGTTGAAGAATTTGTGAAGGCGCTAATCAGGCCGCCAAAAAAACGATCGCCGATAACACCCTTAACTAACCCCCCCTCCACTTCATTTGCAGTATTAAACCTGTCAGTAAATGCCCCGGTAGCCGATTTAAAAGCGCTGGTTTGGCTTAGTCCAGCCAAAACTATTAAACCTACAACAATAGCACCTACAATTTTTCCCGCATATTTTGGCTTTCGTGCAGTCGCCAACACAGTGAACGCCATAGTTAATACAATATAAAAAAGCAATGTCCGGCTAATTGAAAAAGGTATCGATGCCAGCATTGCGACAGAAGCTCCATATAGAACTGTCTTGTTAATTTTATTTGGATTAAGCCAAAAGTAGAAAACAAATGGGGCGAGAAAACCAAAAAAAAGTGTAGTTCCTAAAGTAAACGAAAAAGTTCCTGGCGGACGGAAAAAATCTCCTACGCCTCCGAACCCGGCTCCTTTTAAATCCCCCCCAATACCTCGATTAACCCATGCAGCTTGCGGGCTTCGAAATTGAATTCCGATAAGTATTGCCATAGGAATAGCAATCAGTAATGTTGCTTTTCCCATTTTCACCACATCTTCCCGGGTAAATACCCTACCAATAACAAATATGAGTGGATAGTGGAATAAAAAAATTCGCGCACCATACATGGCCACTAAAATGTTTCCATGACCGACAAAAACAGCAAAAAACGCACTTATTACCCCGAGTAACATCATCCCGGACAGATAAATACTTGATGGCAACAAGTTTTTCTGCCAGGCACTATAAACCAACCACATAGCGATCGGGTCTCTAATGAAGAGCAACGCACTGGATAAATCAGGTAATATCCATTTGCGTAAAGCACCTTCAAAAATCAACAGTAAAAAATATGCCCAAATTCCTTGTTTAAGAGAATGATTTTCATCCAAATTAGCAATATTCTTTTGCTGATTTAGCTGATTGGGGCGGGTTACCGCAAATGCTCTTCTTATTTTTTTCAAATAAATATTTCTTAATATGTTACTTACTACAAACTTAACAAATCCCTTTAAGTTATGCTTACTCTCTTCCTAAAGATTTAACCAATTCATGCCCATACACCCCCCATGGTCGCTGACTGGCAGTTTTCATTGCTTCCCGGCCAGTTTGTTCAATTAATTGCGGACGATAAAGAATGTCCTCTATGCATTTTTGAAGCGCTTCAGTTGATCCCGCCTCAACCAACCAGCCGTTATGGCCATGCTCTATTAAATCCGGCCCTGCTGTCCTTTCAGTGGTTATAACAGGCGTACCTTGTGACATCGCTTCAGTAATTACGAGTCCAAAGCCTTCAAATAACGAAGGAAAAAGTAATATATCATGGTCTTGCATTGTTTTTAAAATGCCCGCATTCGACATGCTCTCTATCCAGCGATGCTTATTCAAAGCTTCGTTCAATGCTACACAATTGTTATTAGGTTTACGTCCAATAACTGTTAATTCTACGTGATTTTTTAGTTTTTCAACAGCCGAAAAAAGATTTGCAATACCCTTGCGTTGCGAAAGGCCGCCAACAAATAAAAGTTTTAACGGATGTGCTTTCGAAATTGTTCTGTACTCGCGAATATTCGTTGTTGGCGGGAATCCATAGGGAATTACTTCGATCGGCGCTAACTGTCCGGGATAATCCTCTAAAGTTTTGGCTGTAAATTTACTTGCAACAAATATCCTGGTGGCTAATTTCAACTCCTCATCTTTTCTTGCGAGTTTCTCGTCTGAATCTGCGAATCCTGTCAGGGTACTGGCCCAATCCGGCCAATTTTCTCTTTCTTTATTTAAAAGAATTCGGGCAGTTCTCCAGTACCCGATTGGTAAATCGTAAAAACGCGATATGCCGAGAGTCTTAGCTTTAATAAATGAATTCAATGCCCCGTCTTCGTAGGCATAAACTCCACAAAATTTGTCGGGTTTCAATTTATTCGATACCGCTTTATCAAACTCCCGATATACATTATTTATATTAAAAAACCCAGTTTCGTGCTTAATAAGTTCTTTTAATCCGAATTTGGGGGAAAGCATTCTTCCGGCTTCCATCCAGGGTAACAGCATTTTTGTATACGGTTTTAAAATGGGATCAAATTGACGCCGCTTTATTTCCGAAAAGCCGGGATATCTGCTCATATGATCAAGCGCACTATCGGGGAAACAAGATATAGTTGTATAAAATACGCTCAATATATTCTCTTTTGCGAAAGCGTTAGCGACCGCTCTTACATTTGCATTTCCAGTAGGATGTGCCAGAACCACTTTCATTTATTATTTTATTTGAATTGATTTAACCTAACAACCATGCTCTATTTGCAGCTAAAAATTCACAGGGATTATAATCAAGCTGTTCTGTTCGGGTTTTTAAGATTGGCTTTGCAGGATTGCCTACAACGATAGCACCCGGAGCCACGGATTTACTAACCACCGCTCCTGCTCCAACAACCGCTCCGCGGCCAAGGTGAACACCAGGCAATATCAAAGCACCGCTTCCTATCCAAACATAATCCTCTATTACAACTTTCTTTTTAATCTGGGTCCATTTCGGATCAGAAACGTCATGAGATGCTGTTAGAATTTCAACTCCGTCATTAATACAAACCCGCTCACCAATCTCAATTTTATCGTGAAGCGCCATGCATACCCGGCCAATGAATGTAAAACTACCTATCGATAAATTATTTTTATATCCTTCTGCTCTCATTTTTCCAATCTCTGCGGTATTGCTTATTATTGCGCCACGTCGGATTAATTGAAAGCGACGCAGATTTCGATGCAGAAGCTCGGGAAATGAAAGTATTCGTTTTCCCCAGGCCCGGTAAAAATTACGGTTTCCAATAGAAAAACGGGCCCTATGTGACCAAAGATAACTTATACTTGCCATATTCAAACGCTGTTTAAAAGTGTCCCAATAAATTGATGCGTTATTGCGGGAAGACTATTCATTACCGGCGGATCAAATCTCTCCTTAAAAATTGATTCCAGGTTCCCTTTTTTATAAGACATTATTCCTGCCGTCAACATTAAGTTATCGAAGTTTTTGGGTTGCCACGGACATGGAACACAAATGACCGGTAACCCATGTTCGAGCATTGCAGCTACC
>JANYAB010000059.1 GCA_025355225.1 Bacteroidota bacterium | reverse complement strand
AATATGCCTGTTAATGACCAAAATCATCAGTACCAGCTATGGGCGCTTGTTGGCGGTAAACCGGTCGACCTTGGCGTTTTTGATGCTACTTCAGATTCGAAAGATATGAAAGAAATGAAGGACATCGCTTCAGCCGATGCGTTCGCTGTTACTCTTGAACCACGCGGTGGCAGTCCTACCCCTACCATGGATGAAATGATGGTTATCGGTAAATTTTAACCTGTTTAGCTATTGCAATTTAACGCTCATTCCAATTTTAATAAAAAAACCATGCCATGTCGACGAACCGGGATGGGCTTGTGTGTGGTGTGAGGAGAAAACTTCTCCGCATGCATTACCAACAAGCATGGAGTATAAGTTTTCTCCTCGTTGCCCATCTCACCGCCCTGCAAACTCGTAAATGACATGGTTTTTGATTTATTTTAGGCTCAATCGCTAAACACACAAATTCTAAACTAATTCTATACTACACCAGCTTGCTAATGAGCTCCGTGCCGCAGAAATGTTAATTAATGTTAAAAAACAAAACTCCGGGATAGTGTGTTGTAACAAAAGCCGTATTAAAACGTCTTTAGAGACAAACACAAAGAGTATTTCGTTCTTTATAAGATCAGTTAATATATTAATTAAGAAACGGTTGGATAATACTACAGCCGTTTTTTTATGCCAGTAATTTTGCCATTGTAACGGGTAATTGCGCCATAAGCCGCCCGGGCAATACCACATTCATCCTATTGGGTAAAGCCAATTCATCACCGGCCTTTCCATGGATATAATTGCCAATGATACAGGTGTCCTCCGGCGTATAATTTTGAGCAAGTAAAGCAGCCAAAATCCCCGTTAATATATCACCCATACCACCACTTGCCATAGCAGAATTACTTGTTGAATTGAAGAATAGTTTTTCTTCCGGCGTGATAGTTATTGTATAATCATTTTTGAGGACTATATAAACCTTATGCTCTTTTGCTTTTTGCCGCCCTGTTTGCAAACGCTGCCACCAAGTTTTATGCTCCCCAAACAAACGATCGAACTCCTTTACATGGGGGGTTAAAATACTCCCTTCAGGCACATGTTTCCACAACTCAGTATGAGCAGCCAATAAGTTAAGTGCATCTGCGTCAATTACTATCGGTTTATTATATTCCTTCAATATTAAAGTAAATAAAGCAAGCGCATCTTCATCCTTACCTAATCCAGGCCCAACGGCTATTACATTGAATTTTGTCCAATCAATTTCGGGTTGCTCTTTTTCTTTTCTAACTATCGCCATAATTTCAGGCATAAAGCTATTTAATGCAGTAAGTCCGCTTTGCGGGATACAAGCCGTCGTTAATCCGGCGCCAGTATGTACACAAGCCGACGAACATAGCAGCGCGGCGCCCATGGTTTCAGGCTGACCAGCCACAATTAGGGCATGTCCATACGTACCTTTGTTACTAAAACGGTGACGAGGTATGAGCCTCCTCCGGATATCTTTTTCTTCCACCAACTGGTAAGGGGAATTTAACGAATGTATAAAACCCTCATTGATACTGATATTAACCGCTTCCCAGCATTTGATATTAGGCCCCGATTCGGGCAGAAGGAAACTGATCTTTGGCTGTTGAAAAGTGATCACCAGGTCAGATTTTAAAACAGTGGCAGAAGGATCAACTTCTCCCTCAGAAAACAATCCTGCGGGTACATCTACCGACACCACCGTTTTTTGCAGGCTATTAAGATATTTAACTAACAGCTCAAAATCACCGGAAAGCGGTTTATTTAATCCTGTACCCAATAAAGCACCTATAATAATATGGCTATTTTCTTTGGGTAGATCTTCTCCTTTATTAATTTCCGTTATTGAAATTCCGGATGGCACCAGCCGACGCAAATTGGTTGTAAAATCATCGGACGACTTATCAGAAAATCGGGCTATTTTAATATCGATATGCTGGTAACTATGATCTTTCAGCATCCTGGCAATCGCCAGCCCATCCCCTCCATTATTGCCGGTACCGCAGTAAACGGCAATGGTTTGTTTTTTATCGGGGAAATGATTGATAAACCATCCAACAAAAGCTTTGGCAGCACGCTCCATCAGGTCAATTGACGCAATTGGCTCGTTGGCTATAGTAAAAGCATCAGCTTCGCGGATTTGGGATGAAATGAGTAGTGGGAGCATATTGCATAAAGTTAGGATTTATGCGTTTTGTTTGGGAATTAATATTTAGTAAGCTAAAAAGTCAATTTATAGAACTTTTCGTTGTTGTCGTTCAAAAATATAGTGTGTTTATTGAGCCAATACACGTATCCGGGATGCACCTCTCCCTTTAATCTGAACCAGGAAATAGTTTTAAACCTGCCATTATTGAGCTGCCCTATTTGTATTCTTTGTTTCACATCCGTGGCCATACCTTCCAGGCAAACTATCATATAGGAATGCGGGTAAAATACGGGATTTCCAACTATCGTATCTATGGTCGCGGTTTGACGATTGATAAAATACCACTTTTCGGTATTAGGTTCGAGTTCATGAATAAGGGTAAGAGGGGGGCGCGTCATATCACAACCGTATTCGTATTGCTTCATTTCGCCCTCATCCTTTAAAACTATGGTTCTTTTAGGAGTGTTGATAACGATCTGATGTCCAGTCTTTACCCTTATCGATTCACACATTAGCATGCCACCAGGAAGGTGTTTATCGAACTCCTGCTTGCTTATCCCAACGACATCTCTATATATGATAGATTGAGCAAACAGGTTAACGCCAAGGAACAAGCAGCACACTAAAAGACCTATTTGTTTCATTTGCCAAAA
>JANYAB010000037.1 GCA_025355225.1 Bacteroidota bacterium | reverse complement strand
TTCGGTAAATATAATATAGTCCATACCTTTCGGTATGGAAACAATACCCAATGTTGTTGATGAAGTTGCACCATCAAAAAAACATAAACGAAAAATTCCGATTCGGACAATTTCCCCCCTTCCAATACCTTAAATTTCCTAATTTTGTGTATGCAAGATTGCACACCAGCACTACTCAAAACTTTCGACGCGTTAAAAGATGTTCCTGAAGACCAGTTGCAATGGTTGATAGATAATAGCCTTTGCCGTATGTTTCCTGATGGAGAGGTCATGTCAGAGCCAGGCGGACCCATCCCCGGAACATATTATGTCATCAGCGGAAAATTGCGCTTATATCTTCCCATCGGTGGGGTAAAACGCGAAATCGGCGATTTTAAGCCTGGCGACATCTCCGGCTACCTCCCCTATTCCCGCGCGAAAATAAGTACAGGTTACGGTATCACCATAGGTGAAACACAGCTTATGATTTTTCCTTATCAAAAGATGGAGGAACTGATAAGGACCCAGTTTGAACTTACACAAGCACTTGTGCATGTAATGACCAACCGGGTGCGCACATTTACCGCGCTACAGCAGCAGAATGAAAAGATGATGGCGCTGGGTAAATTATCAGCAGGTTTAACACACGAACTGAATAACCCTGCTTCGGCCATTGTCCGCGATTCGGAGTCGCTGCTTAAGCATTTGCAGTTGGAACCGCAAACCTTTAAATCAGTAATTGCCATTCGCATGGAACCCGAACACGTAGACGCCGTTACTAAGAAACTGTTCCGGGTGTTATCAGAGAACAGGGAAGTGAACCTCACGCTACGGCAGCGCACCGCTAAGGAAGAAGAGCTAACTGATCTGTTTGACGAAATGGAGATAGATAACAGCGAAGAGATAGCTGAGAGCTTTGTTGAATTTGGCTTTGAAACCAACGATGTTGAAATGTTCAGGAGCCATATCCCCAAACAATTTTTCTCGCCTATATTTAATTGGATAAATAACCTGCTGGTTACCGAACGGATGGTGCAGGATATCGGGGAATCGGCCCGGCGAATTGCCAGCCTGGTGACATCGGTAAAAACATATACCCACATGGACCAGGGGCAGGATAAGCAGTATGCCGATATCCGAATTGGTATAAAAAATACCCTTCAAATGCTGATCTACCGGATCAAAAAGGGCAATATTACCATGGTAAAGAATTTTGACGAGACCCTGCCACCGGTAAAGGCACAGATAGGTGAACTAAACCAGGTGTGGACCAATTTGATTGATAACGCACTGGATGCAATGGAACCCAAGGGCAAAGGCACGCTTACCATCAAAACAGAAAAGGACAAGGAATTTGTGCAGGTAAGCATTATTGACGATGGGCCGGGCATACCCGAGGAGGTCCGCTCGCGCATATTCGACCCATTTTTTACAACCAAGGAAATGGGCAAAGGAACAGGTATGGGCCTCGAAGTGGTGCAAAGGATAGTACATCAGCATAACGGCTCAATAAAAGTAATATCAGAACCGGGGCAAACAGCGTTTGTTGTGTGTTTCCCGATAGACGGGTAGGGTTAATTAGTTGATTAAGTGACTGGTTGATTGGGTGAATGAGTTAGGCCTGTCAAAATAAACCAACCAGATTTAACTTAATCGACCTAATCCAACCTACTTAACTCAATCAACTTAATCTAACTTAATCAACCAATGAACAAACCCATCATATTTTCCATAGACGACGATCCACAGGTGTCACGCGCCATCAGCCGCGACCTTAAATCACAATACAGCGCGGAATACAAGATCATCAGCACCACATCGGCAAACGAAGCGCTCGAAGCCCTTACCGATCTAAAGAACAGCAGTGATACTGTTGCCCTTTTTTTGGTGGACCAGCGTATGCCCGAAATGGAGGGTGTTGATTTTTTGCATAAAGCAATAAAAATATACCCGGATGCCAAACGCGTGCTGCTAACTGCCTACTCGGATACTGTGGCAGCCATCAAAGCCATCAACGATGTGCAGCTGGATTATTACTTGATGAAGCCCTGGAACCCGCCCGAAGAAAAGCTTTTCCCGGTCATCAGTGACCTGCTGGACGACTGGCAGGGCCACTACACACCCGATTTCAAAGGTATTAAACTGATCGGATACCAGTTTTCGCCAAAATCGCACGAGATAAGGGATTATCTGGCTGGAAATCTTATCCCCTATCGCTGGTTTGATATGACAAGCAATGCCGAAGCTAAGACCCTGCTTGACGTAAACAACCTAAACGATAATGACCTGCCTGTGATCATTTATGAAGATGGTACCTACGCTGCCAAACCGACCATCAGGCAGGTAGCCGAAAAAACGGGTTTTAACCCCCAGATAAAAAACGAGATCTATGATGTGGTAATTATTGGCGCTGGTCCTGCCGGGCTGGCAGCAGCAGTTTACGGCTCATCCGAAGGGTTAAAGACCTTGCTGATAGAGCGCCGTGCTCCCGGAGGACAAGCTGGCACCAGTTCGCGTATCGAGAATTACCTGGGTTTCCCAGCCGGCTTAAGCGGTGCCGATCTTACCCGTCGCGCCATTACCCAGGCAACCCGGTTGGGCGCAGAGTTTTTATCACCGCGTGAAGTAAGCGAGATCAGACAGAAGGATGGCTATAAAACTATTGTTTTGGACGATGGCCCCGAAATAGTAAGCCGGTCGGTAGTGATCACCACAGGTGTTGACTACCGCAAACTGGAAGTAAAAGGCGTTGAAAACTTTACCGGTGCGGGTATTTATTATGGAGCGGCAACTACCGAGGCCGCCGCCTGCAAAGATAAAGAGGTGTTCGTTATCGGTGGTGGAAATTCAGCCGGGCAGGCTGCAATGTACTTGTCAAAATTCGCCAAAAAGGTACATATCATCATCAGGCGCGATGATCTGACAGCTACCATGTCGGCCTATTTGATCAGTCAGATAGATCTGTCGCCCAATATTGAGGTACTGCCCAATACCGAGATCATCGAGGTTACCGGCCATAACTGTTTGGAGAAGCTGGTACTCGTTAACGTGAAAACAAAAGAGCAGACCACCTACGGTGCCAGCGCGCTCTACATTTTCATCGGCGCCAAGCCTTATACCGACTGGATAAAACTGGATATCATAAAAAACAATAAAGAATTTATTGAGACCGGCCGCGATCTTACCGTTTACGATTCGTTCCAGAAAATATGGAAACTAAAACGCGACCCTTATTTGCTGGAAACCAGCTGCCCCGGAATATTTGCCGCCGGCGATGTACGCGCTGGTGCCATGAACAGGGTTGCATCAGCGGTAGGCGAAGGGTCCATGGCTATAAGTTTTGTACATAAGTACTTGGCAGAGGTGTAATTTATTAATATGTCATTCTGAGTATAGCGAAGAATCTTCTACGCCGTGCATGGTCGCCGCCTATCCCTTCAGATAGATGCTTCGTACCTCATTGAATTTGTAATTTTACAATCAAAATAATTAAACAATATACCCTATGGAAGATCAAATTTGCGAACACCTGCTGGCGGTTAAAAAGTTAAAACACCCCAAGGACTACGTATGCGAGGAATGCATAAAAACAGGAGATCCCTGGCTGCACCTGCGCACCTGCCAAACCTGCGGCGTTACGCTGTGCTGCGATAGCTCACCCAACCAACACGCATCCAGGCATGCGCATGCCGAAGGCCACCCGGTAGCTATATCGGCTGAACCCGGAGAGCGGTGGCTGTGGTGTTATGTGGACGAGGAGATGGTAGAGTATTGAAAATTCAATTAATTATACCTTCCCTTCCTTTGCGGATCTTCAAAAAAGTACGTGAGGTAAATTTTCTGTTCGGTTCTTACTGAAAATATCGGCGAAAAGTTATTCAAATAACGGTCGTCGTAATATTGAAAGTGCTCAAATCCGAGGCTTAAATTTTTGTATATCTGTACATTGATCCGGGGCCTTAAAATACCCACATAATTGGTGCCAGGGGGCCCTACAAACGTATGCAGGATATAATAATTATAAGAGACAGATGCGCTCACCAAACTGCCAAAATTAATAGACGTCTCAAATTTGGCTTCTATACCATCATTATAGGTATAGTCCCTAACCTGGGAAGTATCCGGGCCGAACCTGGTGCTATTACCCGCTAATGGTATGGCCGCTATATGTAAGTTGGTATATAGGTTAATAGTTTTACTAATCGGGTATTTGGTTATCAGCCCGCCACCAAAACCAATGGCGCCCAACTCAAATGTCTTGTTATCCCAGTAATCGTAGTATTGGAATGCGCCATATAGTACGGCTAATTTACCCCAGTTGGTACTACGGCCAAATAATATCCCGTAGCCAAGAACATTATCCAATATTTTCCTTCCAGAGCCAAAACTAAATTCGGTCTTAAACCTAAAAACGTCAAAAGGTTTGTTGTAAGAACAAGAATGTACAAGTTTATCATAGCAGTAGCATGGTGGATGTAAGCTACAACTAACGATAAGCGTAAGTGTTTTAATTTGGGGTTAAGAAATTGTTAAAATATTTTTTAACGATACCTTCTAACATCTTTAAACGAGATGCTGCTAGTACAATAACCCAAGAATCCATAATGGAATCCTGTTCCCTGAGCCGATCTCAATATCATCGGCAGCTATATAAGCATTTGAAAGGTCTGCAATTTGGTCAAATTTCTTTTTAGCACCGCCTACTTCAAATATATATTTCCCGTCAACTATAAAATCACCTGCTTTGGCCAGGCTTACTTCGTGTCCGGTATTTCTTAATTGATTTACAAAGAAACATTCTCTCCTGCTCCCTTCATTTGCTGGGTTTGAGGAAAGTGCATCGAATAGATTTGGATTATCCAGTAATAATTTTGAAGGCTTTTCCAGTGCCCCCATTCCTTTCCCTTCTAAATAGACCTGTTGTATAAGTTTAGCCTTTTCAAGATAGTGCAGGTACTGTATTAATGTGGCCCGGCCCATTTCCAATGTATTTGCCAGGCTGGTAATATTGGGTTTAAAAGGAACCTGGGCAGCCAAGATACCGAGTAACTGGTATATTTTCCGGATTTGTAATTTGTCAACACTTTTTATAAAAGCCAGGTCATATCCGATGATGAGGTTTACTACTTGTGTTAATTGGATGAAATAGCCTTCCGGATCTTCTTTAAAAAATGGATAATAGCCGAAATTAAGATATTCTTTGAAGGCTTTAATGGGTTTAATTTGATTAAGATTGGCTGCAATTTCTGTATGGTGGTTTAATACGTCCTCTAATTTAACAACTGAGTGGATTACATTTTGATTATAGGCAAGAAATTCCCTGAACGATAGGCCGTTCAACTCGTAAATCCTGGCCCTCCGGCTCAGGTCGACTTCAAGGCCCAGCATTTCGATAATTGATGATCCCGTAAGTACAATGGATACGTCTTTATAAAAATCATAAATGTTTTTTATTTCCCTGGCCCATCCCGGATATTTGTGCACCTCGTCGATAAAAAGATATTTGCCTCCTTGTTGTCTGAATGCTTCGGCGGTTTCTATTAAGCTATGTGTGGAGAAATAAATATCATCGAGACTTATATATAATGATTCATTGGCCGGCGAAGCCATCATTTTTAATCTTTGCAATATAGTCGTTGTTTTTCCAGTGCCCCTCGCCCCAAGTATGCAGATCAGTCTGTTTTTCCAGTTGATCTCCTTTAAAAGATATCTCTCAAATGCTAATGTTTGCTGGCTGACTAATATGGCTGATTTTTCTCTTAACTTTTCCATTTTTGCATAATTTTGCAATGCAAATATAACAAAAATAAGAAAAATTGTTCTGATGACAGAACGTTTTTTGAGTGGGATTCTACAGTCTCATTAAGCCCTTTGAAAAATTATCCTTAAAAGATGTTTGTAACAAACCATCAACATGAAAATTAAGCCATCGCTTTGTTGTTGGTTGCCGTCCAATAATTGACTAAACAATTAACCGGATTGGCGCGGGTAAATAATACAATCCTTAGCCCGGGATAGATTTGCCGGACTAAGGATGCTTGTGATTTGTATAGGCAAACTAATTATCTAAAACATTAACGGGATGATCCGTTAATAAATATTGCATTTGGATGGAGCTTTCCAGGTCGTCAAACATGGCTGCATCGGGATGCGTGCGAAGGTAGATCCCACTATCTGTCTCGTGAAACTCTACCTTTGCGCCAAAGCGCCATTGTATCAAATGATAGTTCCAGGTGATAGTAGTTATTTTAGCCCCGGCTTGTAAAAGGTGAACCACTTCGTTCTTGCTGGTTTTAACCCCTTTACCAAATCCGTCGGCGGTCGAATGCAAAAATACATCCGTTATATGCTCTTCGTCGTTAGCCTTTTGCTTCCATATGCCTGAAATGTAATAATCCCAATTTTCCATGTCTCGGCTTGTTAATAGTAAGTTTAGCTTCTTTATGCCAATTTACGACTAAAGAAACATGGAAAAAACCGTATTTTCACGGTATTGCTATGCGGGAATTACGCAATTTGCGAATTAAGCTAAACCTTAAAATCCTCCGTCATCCGCGCTTGGCCCATAGCTGCCGGGGATCGGTACATCTAACAGGCGCAAAAACACTCCAAGCTGAGCACGGTGATGGACTATCTGGCTAAAGGACATTCGGATCACTTCGCCCCTGGTTCTTACAGAGTATATCTGTTCACCATTACGCAACGTCCATAACTCGTCCAGCTGATCTTCCCTGGCATTGGCTAATGCAGCCTTACCTTCGGCAAGGCATTTCTCGTGGTATGCCAATAGTTGTTCGGTATTGGTTATCACAGGCTCCTGGTGGCTGTTATTGGCAAAATCAAGCTCATCAGTGGTTAGCGCCATATCAACCCAACTTGGGATATCGGCAATGTGCGTGGCCAAACGTTGTATGGTCATACTTTTTTCGTGTGGTTTCCAATCGTACTTATCGTTTGGTACACGCGATAACATTTTGCGGGTGGTTTCCGCTTCCTCTTCCATTTCTTTTGACAGCATTTCGATGATTGACATAGTTTTTTGTTTTGGTTTATACCTCAAAGTAACGGCACACTTATGACAGCCCTATGTCAACAGGATTTTAGCGATGAAAATTATTTATAAAAAGATCTACTTAGCCTATCTTTTTTGACGTTGAACCGACGCATATCACTTACCTTTTTTTTAAACTTGCGTTATCAATTATAAATAAACAGTCCTTTGCAAAAAAATGGATAAAGAATTTTACCAGCATATATTAGATAAGCAGCAAATAACGGGTGCTGTGCCCTCTAACAAGGAGATAGCGACCTGGGCGTTGCAGGTTATCCGTTTGCTTTACCCCGAGCAGTCCAACCGACTGTTCACCTTCGTCCATCAGCTCGAATCGGAATTTAAAAAGCTCGAGATCGAACTTTGCAACATCCTGGATGCAGCATGCGGATCGCACACTGATTCTAATGTTCAGCTGGCCCGGCTCTTTTTTGATGGCGTACCGGAAATGTACCGCCTGCTGAATACAGATATTCAAGCCACATTTGATGGCGACCCTGCTGCAAAAAGCGAGTTTGAGGTGATCAGAGCCTATCCGGGTTTTTACGCCATATCATTTTACAGGCTTGCCCATTCCCTGTGCAAGTTAGGAGTATGTCTGATTCCGCGTATTCTAACTGAATATGCGCACTCTAAAACTGGTATCGATATCCATCCGGCTGCCGAAATTGATGAGTACTTTCACATCGACCATGGCACAGGCGTGGTTATTGGCGAAACCTGCAAAATAGGCCGCCATGTAAAATTATATCAGGGGGTTACCCTGGGCGCTCTGAGTGTAAACAAATTGGAGTCGCACCGAAAACGCCATCCAACGGTAGAGGACCATGTTATAATTTATGCGGGTGCAACTATTTTGGGCGGCAGAACAACGATTGGCGAGGGTAGTATCATTGGCGGTAACGTGTGGTTGACAAAATCTGTCCCACCGTTTTCAAAAGTGTACCATACGCACGAGGTGAGCTTACTGAAGGAAAAAATAAAGGATTAGTGAGCGGTTGATTAGGTTAAATAGTTGATTAAGTTAATAACAGCCGCTCAACCCAATCAACCACTTAACCTAATCAACCGCTTAACCTGATCAACCCAATCAACTACTCACTAACTCAACTAACTTAACCAAAAATGGCCGGTATAATAGATCTGATAGGCAATACGCCTTTAGTCGAAATAAAAAAACTGAATCCAAACCCCAATGTGACCATTTACGCCAAACTGGAGGGTAACAACCCCGGCGGAAGTGTAAAGGACCGTGCCGCACTCAATATGGTACGCAGCGCACTTGAACGCGGCGATATTAAACCGGGCACCAAATTGATAGAAGCCACCAGCGGCAACACCGGAATTGCCCTGGCCATGATAGCCTGTTTGTTCGACCTGGAGATAGAACTGGTGATGCCTTCCAGCTCGACCCGCGAGCGCACATTGACCATGGAAGCATTTGGGGCAAAAGTAACCTTGCTGGAAGGTATAGAAGCCTGCCGCGACTACGCAGAAGAAAGGGCGGCCACCGGTAAATATTTTTTATTGAACCAATTTGCCAATCCTGATAACTACCTGGCGCATTATAAAACAACCGGGCCCGAAATTTGGCAGGATACTAACGGCAAAATAACCCATTTTGTAAGCGCCATGGGTACTACAGGAACTATTATGGGATGCTCGAGATATTTTAAGGAAAAGGACGCCAATATCCGCATTATTGGCTGCCAACCGGTTGAAGGTTCGT
>JANYAB010000036.1 GCA_025355225.1 Bacteroidota bacterium | reverse complement strand
CCTCATCCGAACATAAATACAAAGCCAGCGCTGCAACCTCCTCGGGTTTACCCATCCGCCCTATGGGCTGACTTTTTGATAATTTATCAAACATTTCTTCCTGGTTATCCGGGTAGTTTTTGGCGATAAAGCCATCCACAAAAGGTGTATGGATTCGTGCGGGAGAAATGCTGTTGCAACGGATGTTATCGTGCAAAAAATCACGAGCCACGGAAAGCGTCATCGTATAGATCGCCCCCTTACTGGCAGAATAGGCAAACCTATCCGTAATACCTACGGTTGCCGCTATGGATGCTGTGTTTAATATTACGCCGCCGCCTTTTTTTTTCATTAATGGAATAGCTGCAAACAGGCAATTATAGACGCCCTTTACATTCACATTCATTACCCGGTCAAAATCGGCTTCGCTTGTATTATCGGCACGGCCGATGTGAGCTATGCCTGCGTTGTTGACCAGAATATCGATCTGACCTATACCATTAAATGTATCCACGACCTGCTGCTGCTTACTCACATCACATTGATAGTAAGAAGCTGTACCACCGCTGCGTTTTATCTCATCAACAGTGGCAGATGCTGCCTCCGAATCCATTTCGATAATGTGCACCATGGCACCTTGCTGAGCGAAAAGTATGGACATGGCTTTGCCTATGCCGCTGCCTCCACCGGTAATTATTGCTGATTTATTTTTTAGACTAAACATGTTCTCAAGCCCCCTCTAAATCTCCCCCGGTAGGGGAGACTTTTTAATATTATATTTTTTAAAGTCCTCCCTACCGGGGAGGGTTGGGTGGGGCTCACAACGACATCCCTCTTTTCCATGGTATAAAATCGTCCTGCTCCAACTGCACCGCTTTAGGCTGAATTTCGCCATTGGCCACCTGGATCACATAGTCCAAAATGCGCTCACCGACCTGTTTAATGGTTTCAGAACCTTCTATAATGGTGCCGCAATTTATGTCAATAATATCCGGCATTTTATTATAAATGACTGAATTGGTTGACAATTTGATCACCGGGGCAACCGGATTGCCTGTGGGTGTACCAAGCCCCGTAGTGAACAATACGATATTAGCTCCCGAACCAACTTCGGCTGTGGTACTTTCAACATCGCTGCCGGGGGTACACAATAAATTCAAGCCTGGTTTAGTTGCCTTTTCCGGATAGTCCAACACTGCCGCTACAGGTGAGGTTCCTCCTTTTTTTGCGGCCCCTGCAGATTTGATGGCATCGGTTATCAAGCCGTCTTTTATATTCCCGAAGGATGGATTGGCGTAAAATCCTGAACCACCTTCCTCGGCCCTTTTGTTATAGGTCGTCATCAGTTCCATAAAACGTTTGGCGGTTTGCTCATCCACACAACGGTCACTTAGCTCCTGTTCAACCCCGCAGAGTTCGGGGAATTCTGAGAGGATCACTGATCCGCCTAAAGAAACTAATACATCTGATACGTATCCCAAAGCCGGATTAGCTGAGATGCCCGAAAAGCCATCGGAGCCGCCGCACTCTAAGCCGATACACAATTTTGTTATCGGGGCTGGCTTGCGCTCGTTATGGTTTGCTTCCATTAAACCGGCAAAGGTTTGTTTTAATGCTTCCTGGAGCAGTTTGCGCTCTGTGCCCATTTTTTGCTGCTCCAATATCACCATCGGCTTGCTGAATAAGGGATCGCGTTTAGCAATCTCTTCCTGCAAAATACTGCCCTGCGCGTGTTGGCAACCGAGACTTAATACCGTTGCACCTGCTACATTGGGATGGGTGATATATCCCGCCAATAATCCGCATAAAGCCCGTGAATCCTGCTGGGTACCACCACATCCGAGCTCGTGGGTTAAAAATTTTATGCCGTCGATATTTTTGAAGAGCCTTTTTGTCCCGGTTTTTTCAGCAGTCACCTGCATATCGGCGCTCAATATCTCTTGTGTTGATCTGCCGGCCTGGTAAAGACCCATCAATTGCTCTACCTCACTTTCATAGCTTTTGGCCTTTTTGTATCCGAGTTTATCAACCAAAGCTTCTTTCATCACTTGAATGTTGCGGTTTTCGCAAAACACCAGTGGGATAACGATCCAGTAATTGGCCGTCCCTACCGAACCATCGGCACGGTGATAGCCATTAAATGTTCGTCCCTCAAACTTTGCGGTATCGGGTTGGTGCCAATCCAATTTACGCTTTCCGAGATGGAACTCGCTGGAAGCATGATGGATGTTTTCAGTAGAGATCAAGCCACCTTTCGGGATTTCCTTTGTTGCTACGCCTACTAATACCCCGTACATAAATATCTTGTCGTCAGGATGAAGTGTATTGATGGCAAATTTGTGTTTTGCTGCTACCTTGTCTACCAGGTTAAAAGTATCCCCTTCAAATTCTATGAGTGTTCCCTGCTCCAGGTCGCGTAGCGCAACCAGGACGTTATCGTGGGGGTGTATTCTTAAAAAACTATGTTCTTGTGTCATTTGTATTTCCTTTTGTCTGAACCGGAATTTACAGAATTAAAGAATTTCCAGAATTGAATTTTATTAGCTGTATTATTCTTCTAACGTGTTCGGCGATTGGTATTTACCCTTCGTTTAAACAAAAGACTATGTCATTTCGAACCTGCGGGGCGGGAATGTGCAGAGGGCAGGTGAGAAATCTTATACAACTTGCATCGTCAACTGTGCGCTTGTATAAGGTTTCTCCTCGCGCCTCGCTCTATCCCCGGCAGGCTCGTTCGAAATGACATCGTTTTTTATTTACTTGTGCTTAATCGTTAAACACGTTATTCTACTTTTTTTTAATTTCATCTTTCGGACTTTCGATTTTTTCCGACTTCCGGACTTCTCTACACCTCAAATATCTTATTCATCAGCACCCATTTCTCGCCCGGTTTTGAGCCGGGTAATGGCTGCTGAAATTTCCACATCAGGGTCTCCCATTCCTGTACTTTTTTGTTGGCCGCATCCATGGCTGCTTTTTCTTCAAATTTAAAACTATCCATGGTTTCCATAATCATAAATAAGCGATTGTCATACCGGTAAATTTCCATATTGATAATGCCCGAACCGAGAATACTTTCCCTTATCTCCGGCCAAACTTCGCGGTGATATTCTTCATACTCCGCGATTAGTTGGGGGTCGTCTTTCAGGTCAAGTGTTAAACAATATCTTTTCATGTCCAGATGATTTTATTGCAATGTTAGCTCCACAACCGGCATTTCATAACGTGGCTTGTTTTTGGGCAGCGTTAATTCCAAATCAGTCCCATTTGCAGCTGGCATGTATTTCAATTCCGAATAATCATTCAAAAACTGGGCATATTTAACCTTACCACTATAAGCAGGCAATATCAATTTACCATCCGCCGGATAATTGTAAAGGTGTACATACAACCGTTTGGTTTGCGGGTCATAGGTCAATTTGGTACCCTCCGGGGTTTTAAAATCCTTCGGCGCATAGGTACAATTATAGATCGCTTTGTTATTGGCATGCATCCAGTACGAGAGGCTATCCAGGGCACTGGTGGCACGGTAATCAAATTCGCCACGGGCTGTGGGGCCCACATTCAGAATCAGATTGCCGCCATTGCTTACCGATGTGATCAGCAGATCGAGCAACTGGCGATGTGTTTTCCAGGTATTCTCATCTCGGTAATATCCCCATGAGCCTGAAAATGTCTGACAAGTTTCCCAAACCTTTCCCTTGTAGGGCTCCAGTTCTTTAGTACTTACCTGTTCAGGCGTTACAAAATCGGCGCCATCACTATAGTCTTCCAAACCCAAACGGTTGTTAACAATAATACCGGGCTGCAACTGGCGCACCATTTTCAAAAGGTTCACAGCATCCCAATCCTTGTCGCGTTTACCACGCTTCGCGCCTTTATCCCAGGACCAATCCAGCCACAATACATCTATTTTACCATAGTTAGTCATCAGTTCCCTTACCTGGTCTTTCAGATATTGACGATACTTATTCATATCGCGACCCTTGTTCAGCTTGTCATAATTAGCTTGACTGGTGTCCACCTGTGTCAAAGGGTGTACGTCGTCCATGGTATAATCCGGGTGGTGCCAATCTAACAGCGAATAATAAAAGCCAACTTTAAGTCCGGCAGCCCTGAACGCATTCACATACTCCCTCACCAGGTCGCGTTTTGCGTGCGTATTAGGCGCTTTATAGTCGGTATATTTTGAGTCGAAAAGACAAAAACCTTCATGATGCTTGGTGGTCAGCACGGCATATTTCATTCCGGCGGCTTTGGCTTCCCTGGCCCATTTTGCCGGGTCGAAATGATCGGGGTTGAACTGATCAAAATACTTTTGATACTGTTCATTGGTCATGTGCTCATTGTGCTTTACCCACTCGTGCCTTGCAGCCTGGGAGTAAAGCCCCCAATGAATGAACATACCAAAGCGGGCATCTGTCCACCATTCCATTCTTTTTTTCTTTTGCGCCGGGGTTTCGTTACCGATTCTTTTTTTTTGGGCAGAAGTTGATACTGCAATTGACGCGATCAGCGCGATGAGAAATAACTTACGTAACATAATTTTTTTATTAATGACTTACTACAAGTTGAACAGGTTTTGCTTTTATATTTTTGAAAGCGAAATAGAAGATATAGGTGAAACAAATGAGCGGCATCAGGTAAGCTACGCGGATACTGCTAATATCAGAAATACGGCCCAGCAGCAGTGGTATCACTGCGCCACCAACAATGCCCATAATGAGCAGAGACGAGCCTTTTTTGGTTTTTTCGCCTAAACCCTGTATGCTTAACGAGAAAATTGTCGGGAACATAATCGACATGAAAAAAGGTATCCCCATAATGGCATAAACCGAAAACCGTCCATCCAAAACAAAGGCCAGCAACAGCAGTCCGCAGTTGACCACACTGTAAAGGATCAATAACTTAACTGCAGGTATATACCGCATTAAGAAAGTACCTAAAAAGCGTCCTATCATAAAACCTAACATCGCTAACGCTAAGAGATCTGCAGCATTCTTTTCCTGGATAGCGCCAACAAATTTTGAATACCTGATAAAAAAGCTGGTAACTGACGCTTGCGCCCCCACGTAAAAAAATATACCACCTACGCCCAGCATCAGGTTTTTTTCTTTAAAGATCGCCGCCCAATTTGTTGGGGCATCACCGTTCGCGTTATGTTCCTTAATATCCGGCAGATGGGTGCGCCAGATCAATATCGCAACAGAGAGCACTACTAACCCGATAATAATATAAGGTATTTTCACCGCGTCAGATTCGCCCTGGAGATAATTATTTAGTTGTGCAGGTGACATGACCGTCTTTTGAGCTTCGGTCAGCGTGATACCCGAAAGAATAAATAAACCTCCAATTTTTGGCGCTATAGCGGCGGCAAGGCCATTAAATGACTGCGCAAAATTAATGCGCCAGGTTGCCCCTTTCGGGTCACCTAAATTATTGATGTAAGGATTGGCCGCCGTTTCGAGCATGCCGCAGCCACTGGCTATAATAAACAGTGCGAACAGGAAAAACCCATACACGCGTGTTTGTGCAGCAGGATAAAAGAGAAAAGCGCCGATAGCAAAAAGCAACAAACCCAGCACTATACCTTTCTTGTACCCGTACTTATGCATGAACAAACCGGCGGGTATGGCAACCAGGAAATAAGCGATATAGTAAGCCGAATCGACTAAGGCAGATTGCAGGTCGGTTAATTGGCAAGCCTTTTTTAAATGCGGAACTAAAATAGAATTAAGGTTGAGTGATATCCCCCACAAAAAAAATAATGATGTGATAAGCGCCACGGCATAAAAGCCAGTTTTCTTCGTCATAAGCAGGTTAAATAAAACGCACAGCCATTAAACCGATATACAGGTTTAATAGCTGATAATTGGTTAATACAAAGGAATAAATATATCGTTTATAAACTTTTCTTTTATTATCTAAATATTAAGCTATTTTGGCATAATTAATAGCACTAAGGCTACTTTAATGTATTTTGATAATAATTATAGTTTAATAATGCCATGAAACCGCAGTTACTGAAAGTACCTCAAAATCCATTATCGTCATTTAACGTGAGGCAGGATAAGGTACCTTATATCAATAACAAGTGGCATTATCATATCGAAGCTGAATTGATCCATTTTAAAAATGGCAAAGGGACGCAGTTTATCGGCGATCATATCCAGAATTTTAAAGATGGCGACGTAGTTTTAGTTGGCTCCAATCTGCCGCATTACTGGCGTTTTGATGATATCTATTTTCAAAGTGATGCCGAAAATTGCACCGACATACGGGTAGCACATTTTTGTGAAGACTTTTGGGGAACCCATTTTTTAAACCTGCCGGAGAATAAAGGCATTAAAATATTGTTCGAAAAAGCGAAAAGAGGAATATGCGTACCTGAACCGGTTAAAGAACCGGTTGCCGCGTTGCTCGAAAAAATGTTATCGACGGATGGCAGCCGGAAGATAATGTTGCTGGTTGAGGCTTTGTTACTGATCGCAGAAAGCCAGTTTGCGCCGTTAGCTTCGATAGGTTTTAATCATGATTTTAAAGAAGCAGAAAACGAGCGTATCAACGCCATTTATAATTTCACATTAGCCAATTTTAAACGGCCCATACCGACTGAAGAAATAGCCGGGGTAGCCAATATCAGTCCGCACTCCTTTTGCCGTTATTTTAAATCGCGTACCCGCAAAACATATTCACAGTTTATTACCGGGATAAAAGTGGGGCATGCCTGCAGGCATTTAATAGAAGATAATATCAGCGTAAAACAGATCTGTTTTGAAAGCGGTTTCCAAAATTTTGCCAGCTTCCACAAGTACTTCAAGCAAGCGACCGGCAAAACACCGCTGCAATATCAAAAACAGTTTTTGGCGAAGAAGCCTCACCCTAAATCCATCTCCAAAGGAGAGGGATAATATTAATTTCAACTACATTCAGTTTGTTTAGCCAAGTAAGTTTTAGGCGTTCTTCCCGCCCGTCTTCTTTATTCTGCGTTGCTCGTAGTCGCTTAAAAGTTTGTTCAAAATCGAAATTCTTTCGTTGTCGACTGGTTGCTTATGACATAACCGGTCAACCATACTTTGGATATCATAAAACTGATTATCCGTTGTTATTTTCCCTTTAACGACTATTTTGCAAACCCGTTTAAAGTAGTCCTCAAAAATATCAACGTCATATTTCGTCTTGTTTTGTAAATATTTATTGAACTCAAGATTACGACTTTCAACTTCCATTTCCGTCAGGTCCCGAAACCATTGCTTTAGTGTTGTAAGTCTGCCTTTATTAAAATGTTCCAGCGTCTGCTTTTTTAACAATTCGAAATGTTCGTTTGAGTCAAAGTCATCACTTTTAGCTCTCATGGAGGGAGTTTCCAAGTAGTAGTCAAGAGTTGCAAGAACTAAGTCCCGAAACTTTATTAAGTCATTATACTTTTCCTCTACGCTTATTTTATTTTTTGACATTTTCTTTTGGCTGATTCCTAATTAAAAACAAAAAAATATCATCAATAGCTCATTTACAGTGTGTGTTTGATATTCTAAATTTCTCCAAGCGAGATGGACTTTGAATTGTAACTCTATAGTTTAACAACCATCGCCTTACCCTCATACTTTACCGTCTTATCTGCTTCAGCAGTAATTCCTGTGTTTGAACCGTGATCGCCTTTTACCAGTACAACATTATAGGTGTGCTGTTTTAGCATA
>JANYAB010000027.1 GCA_025355225.1 Bacteroidota bacterium | reverse complement strand
CCGCCAACTGTGCGGTACCACTCTCGCTGCCATTCGGGTATTTTGTGGCCTTTAAGCCGGGTTTGTTCCAACGAATCCATTTTGGCATCACTAAGGCGTTTGCCCTCCACAATATAAAACTGGCATCCGCTTGATGCCTTCTGCGGATTGTCATCGCGGGCCGCCGCTAATACTCCGCGTTTATGGAACAAGCTATCATTAAATTCGGCGGGGACAGTATATTCTACACCTCCGTTGCCCAATTCAATGCCAGGTTTTGCATTTTTAGAATCCGGGTCACCGCCCTGAATCATAAAATTCTGGATCACCCTATGGAAAAATGTGCCGTTATAAAATCCTTTTTTAGCTAACTTAATAAAATTGTCCCTGTGCTTCGGTGTTTCATTGTACAGGCGGATAATACATTCGCCATAACTTGTTTTTATCCGAACATATTGATTTTTTGGCGCTTTAGCGAAAGCTATGCTAATGTTTAACAATAAAAGTGCGAGAGTAAATGTTTTCTTCATTGTTTTAAAATTGTTGGAATGTTTTAACGTTGTAAAGTTGAAACGTTGTTTTACTTTTTGCAATATTATAATAACCTTGCAACATTCCAACTTTTCAACCTTCTAACAACTCCTCAAATTGACTCAAAATAATCAATCACCAGCGATTTCATTAGCATTTCCTGTTCCATTAAGGTGTAATTTGGTATAGTTTTAACCAGTTTCCAATGTGGCCAGCCATCTTGGTCGAGCCCCTCCAGTTCATAAAATCCCATTTGACTGAATAATTTACAGGTGGCTATATGCATCAATTCTTCTTTCTGCCGCTTGCTGAATTTCTTTGGCCCCTGTCCCAGTTCTTGTACGCCAATCAAAAACAAGATCACCTTCATATCGGGTGTATCGGCGTCAAATTCTGTCGCTATTTTTCGTTGTAATTCAGTCCATTTTAAATTAACTTCAGCAGGTTTCATTCGCCAAAGATACACCGCCTTTGTAATTAAAAGAACCTTGGCGCTATAGTTTACAACGACATTGTTACGATTAAATGACGTATTACGATCTCATTTGCCTATTTTTGTGAAAAATGTGTTTGGCATATGAATGCCATCGTATAGCGATTTTGAAAAAAGGTAAGCAACATATCATTTACTCCTGGATCGTCCTGATCTGCTTTATTGCGGGCCAGGCAATGGTATATTCTCACCAGCACTTGATCAAAGCGTCCTCCTACAGGACACACAACAGCACCCAAACCCAGCAAACAGTAACCGAAAAATGCCAATTGTGCGATGCTATGCATCACAACAGTATGGTGGTTGTTAACCATCAGTATTTTACACCTGCTGTTGCCGCCGATCATTTTTATACCCGTGGTATTTATTCTTTCGTAAGTATTGCGCTTGTCCTGTCGGCAGGACGCTCTCCGCCAATTTCATAATAATCCCTTCTAATTAACTGCCGTTGGAAATGGCAGAATTATCTATCTAAAAAAATTATTATTATGAAATTGAAGCTGTTTTATTGCTTTTTATTACTTTTTATAAGTTTATCGGCATTCTCAAATGCTGTCACTAAAGATACCACCAATGACAATGGTGTTATTGGTACTTTAACGGGCACAGTTACAGATAAAGCCGACGGTAAATCAATACCCGGGGCCACTGTTGCCATTCCCGATTTGAGAGTGGGCACTATTACTGATGCAAATGGAAAATATAGCTTAGGCAATTTACCAAAAGGTGTTTACCTGGTACAGGTAAGTTTTATAGGCTATGCCACATTTATTCAAAGAGTTGATTTTTCGAAATTGGCTGTCTTGGATGTTCAGTTACATACTTCTTCAATTGAAGTGGGCGAAGTAGTTATAACCGGGGTAAGCAAGGCTACCGAAATTAAAAGGGACCCTGTGCCAATGGCGGCTGTCAGCAAAACTTTTATCGATCAGCATTCTGCGTCGGGTAATGTTATTGATGAGATAGCCTCACTACCAGGTGTAAGTGCTGTAACAACCGGCCCCAATGTTTCTAAGCCGTTTATACATGGTTTAGGCTACAATCGGGTGATAACCCTGCAGGATGGCATACGGCAGGAGGGCCAGCAATGGGGCGATGAACATGGGATTGAAGTAGACCAGAATTCCATCGATAGGATTGAAGTTATTAAGGGCCCGGCAAGTTTAAGCTATGGCTCGGATGCTATCGGAGGTGTTGTCAACCTGCTATCTCCTCCACCCGTTTCAGAAGGCAAGATATTGGGATCTTTTTCAGGCAACTACGGTACAAACCAGGGATTGATGAATGGTTCTTTCCGCTTACAGGGGAATAATAACGGCCTGGTTTGGGGCACTATCGTATCTGCAAAGGAAGCTAAGGACTATCAAAACCAGCATGACGGAAGAGTGTATGGAAGCGGATATCAGGAAAAGGACGCGAGGGCGATGGTTGGCTTAAGTAAATCATGGGGATACTCTTATTTAAATGCTTCTGTTTTTGATGATGAGCAAGAAATACCCGACGGGAGTCGTGATGCTGCAACACGTCGGTTTACCCGCCAAATCACAGATATAGACACCGTTCGCCAAATTGTACCAACATCGGTTTTAAATTCATATGGCATTACACCACTTCATCAGCATGTGCAGCTTTACAGGATATATGATAACAGTAATTTTGTCTTAGGAAGCGGTAACCTGGTAGTTAACCTGGGTTATGAGTTTAGCCACAGGCGCGAGTATACCCACCCTAACGAGCCTGATATTGCCGGCTTAAATCTCCACCTGTCTACTTATATCTATGATTTTAAGTATAATTTCAATTTAGGAGATGATTACGAGACTACAGTCGGCGTGAACGGGCAGTACCAAAACAACACTATTGGTGATGCTACCGATTTTCCGATTCCTGCTTATCATCAGTTTGATGTCGGCCCTTTCTTTATTATTAAAAAGAGCTATGGAAAATTGGATTTGGCAGGTGGCGCTCGGTATGACAGCAGAACATTTAACGGGCAGGCTGCTTATATTGATACAGCTGGTAAATTTCCGCAGTTATATATTCCTTCTAATGCTGTTACACCCCCTACGGTTATACAACAGTTTAGCGCCCTCAACAAAACATTTTCGGGCGCTACAGGTAGTTTTGGCGCCACCTACAATTTCTCTGATGCATTCCTGTTAAAAGCGAATATTGCAAGAGGTTTCAGAGCGCCGAGCATTGCCGAGCTTTCAGCAAATGGCCCTGATCCTGGCTCGCAGATCTATCACATAGGGAAC
>JANYAB010000781.1 GCA_025355225.1 Bacteroidota bacterium | reverse complement strand
CTTAAAATAACCCAATCTATTACCAACCGCGAATCGCAGTCGCTTGAGAAGTATTTACATGAAATTGGAAAGGTAGACTTGATTACCGCGCAGGAAGAGGTGATACTGGCCCAAAAGATACGCGAAGGGGATCAGGCTGCTTTGGAACGCTTAACTAAAACCAATCTTCGTTTTGTGGTTTCGGTGGCTAAACAATACCAAAGCCAGGGTTTAACTTTAGGTGATTTGATCAACGAAGGGAACCTGGGTTTAATTAAAGCCGCCAAGCGTTTTGATGAAACTAAGGGATTTAAATTTATCTCTTATGCTGTTTGGTGGATCCGTCAATCTATTTTGTCGGCCGTTGCTGAACAATCCCGGATTGTACGTTTACCGTTAAATCAGATCGGGTCTTTAAGCAAGATCAATAAATCTGCATCTAAATTGGAGCAGCATTTAGAGCGCCAGCCAACAGCTGAAGAACTGGCTGATGATCTGGAAACAACTGTTGAAAAAATATCCGACTCGTTATCTAACTCCGGCCGCCAGGTATCTGTTGACGCGCCATTTATTGCAGGTGAAGTAAACACCCTATTGGATGTATTGCAAAGTACTGATGCAGGAACGGACAACGATCTGATGGTTGATTCACTTTCACAGGAGATCAAACGCTCTTTAAATATTTTAGCTGAGCGCGACAGGCAAGTGATTGTTATGTTCTTTGGTTTAGGCAATAATGCTGCACATTCGTTAGAAGAAATAGGTGAAAAATTCAACCTGACCCGCGAACGTGTACGCCAGATAAAAGATAAAGCCTTGATGCGCTTAAGGCACAATTCAAAAGCGAATTTACTGCAATCTTATTTGTAAGCGATAGGTCAACTGCCTATAATTTTGTTGGCGTGTTTTGATTTTGAGAGTAATATTTTAACGTTATAATATCATTCGGAATAGGTTTACTATTCCACTCCGTATGGATGGCCAGGGCGGCACCGATAGCTGTTGCCTGGGCCATCGAAGCGGCAAACACCTCCAAATCAGGAAAGGTCGCTGCCAATAAGTGCATAAACACTCCGTTTTTACTAAACCCGCCATCAACAAATATCCGTTTTACGGAGGTACCCTTAAGCACCAGCCTGGTTGAATTCACCTGCAAGTTAACCAGGTCAATTATAAGTTGGTGATAGGCTTCCGCATCAGTTTTAAAATCCGATAAATCCCTTTTGGCAAAAGCAGATTCTTTGCTGAAGTTGCCGGAATTGGAACGGGGTGATTGATTTTTATTTAGCTGGCTGATCATATCAGCGTCGTAAGTAATATCCCTGAATTTTATGGCATCCTGATTAAAATGCTCTGCTATCCGCTTAACCTGCTGCTCATGTTCAAAACCTGAAAACAGCCTGGAGGCCTTTACCGGTTTCCCCTCATACTGGATATAGCATAAACAATCCTGTTTAAGTTCATCGGCGGTTAACGGTAGTTGGTTAAAAGGATTTAAGCTGATGTTCCAGGTCCCCGTTGAGATTAAAATAAAAGGCTCACTGAAATTGACCAGGTAGGGGATCAATGCCGCTGAACTGTCGTGCAGCCCGATGCCGGCTTTATAGTTATTCCCATTAAATACGGACGCGAAAACTTTATTCGATGGTTCAATTGGGGCCAGTTTTGAGGCCATCCCTTCATTATCAATCCATTTATGATACTGATTTTTCTTAAAGTCCCATAGCGCCGTATGGCAGCCAATGCTTGTTATGTCCGAATAATACTGGCCTGTAAGTAAAAAGCTTAAATACTGCGGCAGGTGTAAAACATATTTTAGACGGTTAAATATTTCCGGTTTTTCATGTTTGAAACGATACAGCTGGAGCCCAGAATTTAAGCTTCCCAAAACCGGCGATGCAGTTTCTATGCTGAACTTTTCTTCACCCCCATATTTTTTATAAAGTTGTTTGCTTAACTCTTCGGGGTAGGGTTTAAGGTAATTGTACAAAGGCGTTAAAGGTTCGCCATCCTCGCCAACGTAAACTAAACTCGCCCCATAGGCGGAAAAATTGACAGCTACTACTTTGAATTCTTTTAATTGGAAAATTTCCGCTAAAGAATCAAAAACTGATTGCCTGAGGTTTTCTAAATTTTCGCAGGGGTACCAGTCTTCATCAACGGCCTCTGTAAATCGCGCCGATTTTTCAAAAACGATCTGGTAATTCTCATCAAACAAGAATAGTTTTTTGTTCGTCTTCCCGACATCGAATATGGCTATGACAGGTGTTGCCTTCATTGTTTTGGTTGATTGGGTTGATTGGGTGAGTAGTTGATTAAGTTGATTTAGTGAGCAGTTGATTAAGTAACAATTAAGTAATTTAATTGACTCAATCCAACCCAATCAACTTAATCAACCACTCACTACAACCCGGTAGCTACCGTTTTTAATCCCCGCTCTTTTATTAAATGTTCCCTTACTTTCAGTTTTCTGTAAACGCCGACCGGATTTAAAGCGCCTCCGGCCATTAAACTGGCTTCTGCGACCAACGGGCGTACATCAGTTCTATAGGCTTGTTGCAGGATTTCCTGCGCTGCGGCTACATCATTGTTATTTTGAGCTGCCGCGAGTGCTACTTTATCCACCAGCAGAGCCTGGGTATAAGCAATCTTTATAGCCTGTACGGATTGTAACAAGTCTTCAATGGGGTCTTTCACATTGTGTGATGCATCAATCATCCAGCCAATGTCTGTGGCGTGATTCATGCCCCGCGCGTCCATGCCTTCAACCAATTCATTGAATATTAAGAACAACTGATATGGGTTAATGCTGCCAACGGTAAGGTCGTCATCCCCATATTTGGAGTCATTAAAATGAAAGCCTGCCAGTTTGCCTTCCATCAACAACAACGAAACGATTTGCTCAATATTAGTACCTTGTAAATGATGCCCGAGGTCTACCAATGTGCTTGCCTTTTTACCCAATTTAGAAGCCAGCAAATAGGACTGCCCCCAATCGCCAATAGTGGTTGAATAAAAATTAGGCTCGAAAGGCTTGTACTCAATCCAAACCTTCCAGTCATCGGGCAGTGCTGCGTATATTTCCTGCAAACTTTCGAAGGTGTTTTGAAATGCCTTCCGTAAATTAAGCTGCCCCGGAAAATTAGACCCATCCGACAGCCAGACCGACAGTGCTTTCGAATCAAGCTGAACACCATATTTGATTACTTCAATATTATGCTCAATTGCCTGTTTGCGCACCGCTTTATCCACATGGTGTAAGGAGCCATATTTATAGCTTAGTTTTTGATCGGGCTGATCCTGGAACGTATTGGAGTTTACCGCATCAAAATGCAAACCATGCTGAGCGGCCAACGCTTTTATAGCCGATAGATTTTCTGGGATATCCCAGGGAATATGCAGAGAGATCGAATTACTCGACCGGTTCAGCGCGTGGATCACGCCCACATCTTCGATCTTTTCTTCAAGGCTGCGCGGTTCGCCGCCACCCGAAAAACGGCCAAAACGCGTACCACCCGTACCTAAGGCCCAACTCGGGATGGCGATATTAAAAGCAATCAATTTTTGCAGCACTTCGTCAATGTTCGCTACATCCGCAGCTATAAATTCAAACCGGCGTTTATGATCCGCTTCATCCTGCTGATTGAATTCCTGGATCTTATATTTCTCTAACTTCATGTCTTATAATTTAAGCCCCCTCTAAATCTCCCCTCCGAAGGAGTCCTTTCGGACCGGTAGGGGAGACTTTTTATATTGTTATAAATTTTTAAGCCCTCCCTTCCGGGGAGGGTTGGGTGGGGCACTATCTCACAAACGCCGTTGCCACTCCACCATCAACATTCAACACATTCCCGGTTGATTTATTCAACAGTCCGCCGACAAATGCAAAACAAGCGTTTGCAATATCAACAGGGAGGATCACCTCGTTTAACAACGTTCTCTTCGCATAATAAGCGGGTAATTCTTCAACGGTAACCCCGTAAGCTTTGGCGCGGCCCTCGGCCCATCCGCCTGCCCAAATATTGCTGTCGCTGATCACTGCGTCCGGGTTAACTACGTTTACCCGGATTTTGTCTACTCCTAATTCAGCCGCATTCAACCGGCTCAAATGTAATTGGGCAGCCTTGGCGCTTCCGTAACCGGCATTATTTGGCCCGCTTACCAGCGCGTTTTTACTTACAATATTAATGATATCACCGCCTGTATCCTGCTTTTTCATAATTGCAACTGCTGCTTGTGTAACCAGGAACTGACCTTTTACCAGCACATCATACAGCAAGCCCCAATCCTTTTCGGTATGGTCGCCAATGGTTTTGGATATGGATAAGCCTGCATTATTGACGATAAGATCGACCCCGCCAAAAGCTAATATGGCGGTTGCCATTGCATCTTGTATTTGGTCGCCTTTGGTTACATCCAAAATGGCTGTGGTATAAACATCCTTTCCAAATTGCTTTTTGAATTCTTCCCCGGCACCCTCCAAACGTTCGGCGTTCATATCATTCAACACAACGACCGCGCCTTCTTCCACAAACTTTTTCGCAATGGCTTTGCCAATACCACCCGCACTGCCTGTTATCAGGGCAATACGGCCGGATAAAGCTTTCGGTTTGGGCATGCGCTGCAGCTTCGCTTCTTCCAGCAGCCAGTATTCGATATCAAAAGCTTCCTGACGAGGCAATGAAGTATATTCGGAAATAGCTTCCGCGCCTTTCATTACATTGATGGCATTGATATAAAACTCGGCGGCTACGCGGGTGGTCTGCTTATCTTTAGCAAAGGTAAACATGCCGATACCGGGGTATAAGATCACCACCGGATTTGCATCGCGTATGGCCGGGCTATTAGGGTGTTTACAGGTGTTGTAATAGTCCGCGTACATTTTGCGGTAGGCTTCAAATGCAGGTGTAAGTTTTTCCTTTAATGCCCCTGCATCGGTGAGGTCGTCATTAGCACCAAGGTTCAATACCAGCGGACTGATCTTTGTCCGTAAAAAATGATCGGGGCAACTGGTTCCCATCGGGGCCAATCGTTCCAAATCACTTGAGTTGATATATTCCAGCACCCTCGCATCATCTGTAAAATGACCGATCATACGAGTTTGTGATGAACAAAATCCGCGCAGCAAGGGCGCCAGAGCAACGGCTTGTTTTTTACGGACTGTTTCATCCGGGCTCTGCAATTTTTGTCCGCCAAAAACAGGGCCTTTCTTACCATAGTTTTGTTCGAGGTATTCAGCACATTGTTCAACTACTTCAAGTGTATTGATATAGCTTTCATAAGCAGTATCGCCCCAGGTAAATAAGCCATGCGAACCCAGCATAATACCGCGGATGCCCGGGTTATTGTCCAAACATTCTTTCAGTTTTAAGCCCAGGTCAAAACCCGGCCGCTGCCATTCAACCCAGCCTATCGTTCCACCAAAAAGTTCTTCGGTTATCTTCCTTCCATCTTTTGCTGCCACGATAGCAATTGCTGCATCGGGGTGCAAATGGTCGATATGTTTAAAAGGCAAAAACCCGTGCAGGGGTGTATCAATTGATGGTGCTTTTGAATCGAGGTCGAAAATGCTGTGGTTAAACAGCGCTACCATTTCATCCTCATACGCTAATCCCCGGTAAACATTTTTTAGGCTCCTTAAACGATCAACGTATAGTGCCGCAAGGCCGCTTTTTTTCAATGTGCCGATGTCGCCACCCGATCCTTTGATCCACATCACGTCCACCTCTTTACCTGTTAAGGGATCCTTATCTATTACTTTGCACGAGGTATTGCCGCCGCCATAATTGGTCAGACGCAGATCGGCCCCTAATAAGTTGGAACGATAGATTAACAAAGCCACTTCATCACCGGCCAGTTCGGCCGCTTTAGCGTCGTCCCACAAATAGCTTACATGTTTAAATTGTGTTGTATTGACAGACATATCCTGATTTTTAAAATACTTATTTTATTGAATTCCCGTACCCGACAACAAGGACAGATAGAATAATAGTTACTATCCCCGCGACCACAGTGACAATCGCTTTCCTGCTTACACCTTTCCATTCCTTTAGCAGCAAACCCCAGGTGTTGGCAACCAGTATGATGAATGCCATGTGCAGTATCCACGAACTGGCTCCGTTGCCCAATTTGCTTTCTCCCATCCCGTAAAAGAAGAACTGCAAAAACCAGGTGGTCCCGGCTAAGGCCGAAAACAGGTAATTTTTGAGTAAGGGTTTTTGTGCATTGGTATAATCGCCAAACGTTTTGTTGCGTGCATTTAATATCATACACCACACAAAATTTGTTGTTAAACCTCCCCAAAGTATGATC
>JANYAB010000772.1 GCA_025355225.1 Bacteroidota bacterium | reverse complement strand
CATCATAGCGTTGTTTGGTAACATTCAAAGCTTCCTTGTTTGATTGATAGGTTTGCAATGCCGATTGATAGCTCTTAACGGCAGCCTGCAAGTCAAGTACAGCCTGTATAATTGTTTTACTTAAGTTGTTTTTAGCGAGCTGTGTGGTAAGTTCAGCGTTTTGGTAACTCAGTTTGGCTTTACGTACGGAAGTACGTGTTGTAAAACGATTAAAAATAGGTATTTGTAAGCTAAGCCCTATTGACTGATTAAAGTTGTTATTAAATTGGTTTGTAAATGAAATAGGCGACAAAATAGGAGTTATTAATGGAGTAACAACTGTTTGACCGGTTGCCTGAACCGTACCAATAGGGGTGGTGCCCAATAGGGTTTGTCCGGTTTGCGATTTTGCCTGGTTCGAATAACTGGAGCCAATGCCGCCAAACAATACAAGGCTGGGATAATAACTGCCTTTCGCTATTTTAATTGCCTGAGCATAAGTTTGCTGCTGCATTTCTGCAAGCCGGATGTCAGGGTTCACACTTAAAGCAGTTTTAATTACTTCACTGGCATCGTATATTGTTTTTACATCGGCTAATTTACTGATATCCGGTTTTTCAACAGCTATATCTGTTGCCGGGTCCATTTCCATGTATTGTTTTAAGATCAGAATCGCCAGGTCAACCTGATTTTGGGCGTTCGTTAGATTTAATTCGGCTGTTGAAACTTGTGCCTTAGCTTGTGCAAGGTCGGCCCTTGTTGAATTACTCTAGTCAAAGTTTTTCTGCGCCCTGTCCAAAGTAATTTTTGCTAAATCTATTTGTTGTTTGGCGGCCAGAACCAGGTCCTGATCAGTTAGAATGACAAGATATTCGGTAACAACGTTCAAAAGCAGGTCGTTTTTTACTTTAGCGGTATTAGTTTTATCAACATCAAGTGTTAATTTATTTTGAAGTATCTGGTTGTGCAGCTGACCTCCCTGGTAAATGGTTACCTGCATTTGGGCTGTACCATTTATATTAAGTGTGGAAGATGCATAAGCAAATGCCCCGGCGATCTGGCTCTTTCCAAAGTAATATCCACCTTGTGGATTGGCGCTTAAACTGGGCAATTGATTGTATTGGCTTTGTTTTACATCTTCGGTGGCTAATGCTTCTGTAAATTGCGCTTGCTTTATAGTAAGATTATTTTGCAAAGCAAGGTCAACCGCCTTTTGCAGACTAATCACTTGCTGTGCACTTGCTGTAAAACTTAATGCTGAAAAGATTAAAAAGCATGCAATGATTACTTTTCCTGGTATTAGTATTTTTTGCTTCATAATATTGTCCGGTACAAGGTAAGGCAATCAGCGTTTACATTGCAGGGTTTATTTTTGATTGTGATAAAGTAAAACATTTAAACTTATTTTGTACAATGTATTTGGTTAAAACTCCCTGGCTGCTTAAAAAGCTGTATCCCCGGTTAATATGGAACAGGAGCCGCAAAAACCAATGCATTTATGTCACTTTTGACGATGGCCCTATACCAATTGTTACACCGTTTGTTTTAAATATTTTAAAACAGTACAACGCGAAGGCTACTTTTTTTTGTATAGGCGACAATGTAAACAAACACCCCGAGGTATTTGAGCAGGTAAAAAATGCAGGACATGCTATCGGAAATCATACCTGGAACCATTTAAAAGGCTGGAAAACAGATAACAAAACTTATTTGGATAATTTCCTGAAAGCTGATGGCGTGCTGCATGCTGATCTTTTTCGCCCACCTTATGGCCGAATTAGAAAATCGCAAATAAGGTTGTTAAAAAAGACGAACCCCCGTCTGCAAATTATTATGTGGGATGTATTAAGCGGCGATTTTGACATCAACCTAAAACCCGAAATCTGCCTGCAAAATGTGTTGAAACATACTGAAAATGGTTCAATAATAGTTTTTCATGATAGTTTGAAGGCTTATGACAGGTTGGAATATGTGTTGCCGAGAGCGTTGAAGGAGTGGAGTACAAGAGGATATAGTTTCTGTAGCCTGGACCCGGTTTAATAAAATCCATTGCCGCCGAATTTATCCGGCGGCAAAAATGGATCACTATTCATGGATTTATCGTAGCACAATTATAGTATTACTAAATTCCCACTTTTGTTGCCCGAATTTTCTTTTTTAACCAGGTGCTCACAGTTCAGATTAGTAATATTTAAATATGACGAATGGTCATAACTCAATTCAGCTTCAGTTATAGTGCCTTCAAGGTCTGCTTTGGCATGATCGCTTACTTTCAAATTTAGGGTATAACCATCCAGGTTTAATAGGGCAGAGGCATCATTATATAATTTGACGTCGAGGTCAATGGCCGACAATTTGCCAAAAGATTTTACCAGGGAACGATCATAAACAGATAAGCTGCGCAGGTCGTTCACGGTAATCCAAACTACTAATTTTTGCGTTTTATACGAAGATATTGTTAATACGCCATTTTGGTTTTGCACTAATGCGCTCTCTGAATAATAATTGTTAAAAACATTTACCTCATCCGTAGTGCCGTCTGATAAATACAGCTCCACGTTACCGTGAACCTCAATTTTATTAATGGAACGGATTTCGAGTAGGGCGGTCACTTCATTACGGCTATGGTTTGAAGCAGATGCCGGCTGTTTGATGCCGAGCATGGCGCATAATGCGATTGCGAGGGTTAAAACTGACTTTTTCATTTTATTAATATTTAATATTTACCGTTGAGTTAATTGTTGTTCATTTTACAAACCTATGCCAAAGTTGATGCCTTTAATGCAATATTCTCATTATCAACAAGATAATTTTTAACGACACATCCTAATTGTTCGAAAACGTACGGTCGCTGCCCATAGGCGGACGATAATCAATCCGCCAAATCTTTCAGTAGGGATGTGTATTGCCAGAGGTGATGAAGCAGTGTAAAGGATATGGCTTGTTGGAGTAAGCGCTAATCTGACAAGTATTTTGCAAGTAGCTCCAAAAATCGTAAATTTATATTTTAATGTAAGGGAACATGAGAACGGTAACATTGGATATACTTAAAGATGAAGGCTTCAATTTGTTAAAGGATCTTGAGGCACTCAAAATAATCAAAATAAAAAATAATGATGAGGAGATAAACGCTTCACCTTCCAATTTAGCGGCAAAATATAGTGGCGCAATGTCTAAGCAATCTCCCGGGGAAATAGATAAACAATTAAACGATCTACGTAACGAATGGGATTAAAATACATTTGGGACACCAACACCGTTATTTATTATCTTCAAAGAAGTTTTACAGAAGCTGGACAGGAATTGATGAATGACATTATTAATAGTTATCAACCGGCTATATCTGTTATTACTGAAATTGAGTTGTTATGCTGGAAAACTGCAACTGAAAACGACCTCGCAGTATTAAATAGTTTCATTTCAGATAGTTTAATTTTTGAATTAGAGATAGGAATAAAGCAAAAAACTATTGAAATACGTAAAGCGTATAATCTTAAATTACCTGATGCAATAATAGCTGCGACGGCCATATCAATGGACTTAACATTAATTAGTAATGACAGAGCTGGCTTTAATAAAATAAATTCGCTAAAGTTGCTCAATCCGTACGCGAACTTATAATTCTTTTGACGTTCACTTGTGATTTCCTAACAAACACATGTTAAGCTAATTATTCGGGGAGGCGGAAACAATTCCGTATTCATATCCAACTGCAAACTCC
>JANYAB010000739.1 GCA_025355225.1 Bacteroidota bacterium | reverse complement strand
AGGACGGGAAGAAACCAAAACGGTGGCCAGGGGCAAAATAATAATTACCATCGTAGCGCCCCGATGCTTCAAACAGGTATTTGCTATCATAAGCGTAGCTAACACGGTAAACTGCCGATTTTTGTTTTCCTTCCAATGAATACCCATTATTATTAATGTCGGTACTATTTGAGCTGCCATTATTCAATTCAGGTATCGGAACGTTATAGTTGATCCTGCTGGCGCCAAACAGGGAAGATTTGGTGTTCCTGCTTTCCAGTACGATCAGCCCTGAGATATCATTTTTCCCGAATGTGTTATGGTAATTAAGATATCCCTGGTAGGTAAAGCCTTGTGTTTGGTTAAAGGATTCATAATATTGCGGCTTCGATGGTCCGTCGTTTCCGGCCAGTGTAATTGCCTTTGTAGCAGGATCGTATGTATAATAATTGATCGGCGTCAGATAGTTTCTGTTGAAAGAAGTTATAGGCGCTGATGGGTTCAGTGGATCGCTTGGATTAAAAGGATTATAATCATAGCTGACCACACCCTTGATGCTCAGGCCTTTAATAAAAGGCAACTGTTGTTCAATACTTAACTGATTAAGTAATGTATAGCCCAATGTTTGGTTATATCCGCTCCCATGTATATTACCATAGGCTGAACGGCCTATATAAGCACCAGGAAGGCCGTCAGTGAAAGTCAGGGGCGCTGTCGGCGGTGTACGGAAAGCCTGGTAAAATATACTTGAAGAAGACACGCCCGGATAGTTACGATCTTCCACCCGACCGTTAATAGATACATCAACCTTGGTCGTCTTTGTAGCATCCGCTTCAATGTTTGCGGTAACATTGTATCTTTTGTAATTGGTTGGCCCCCATAATCCATCCTGTGATAGAAAACCAATGCCGGTATAATACCTTACATTATCAGACCCTCCCGATAATTGCAGGTCATGGCTTGTCATTGGTGTATTCCGGCTTATCAGTTCATTTAAAACGTTATGGTCGGGATGCCCGTTAGGATCACTATGGTCTTTAAACTTTTGCAGGTCATCTGCCGAGTAAGCATGCGGCGCCGCCGGATCTGCATTATCATCAGCTGCGTTAAACAGCGTGGCATACTGATAAGCATTGACAAATTTGGTTAACACTGTCGGATTTTGCCAGCCATAATAAGTACTGTAGGTAAGTGTTGGTTTGCCGGTCTTTCCTTTTTTAGTGGTGATCAATAGCACACCATTCGCTCCTCCTAAACCATAAGGCGCCACAGCGGCAGCGTCTTTTAACACTGATATGGATTCTATGCTGTTCGGATCAAGTTGGCTAAAGTTCCTGGGCACACCGTCTACGATTACCAGTGGCTGTGTATTAGAACCGGTTGTACTCACCCCCCGGATCAGAATATTTGATCCGTCATAACCTGGCTCACCGCTTGACTGGGTAAATAAAACGCCTGCCACATGGCCACCAATAGCGTTAGTGATATTCGCTACAGGCTGTGAGGCCAGGTCCTTTCCTTTTATCGTCGATACCGCAGCGGTGACAGAACTTCTTTTTTGCGTTCCGTATCCCACAACAACCACCTCATCCAGCGATTTGGAGGCAGTTTTCATTTGTACCTGAAGTTTCTCTTGTCCATTTACCGTCACTTCCTGATCAACGAATCCGATAAAACTGAAAACTAATATCCCTTTCCCATCCGGGATACTAATAGAGAAGATTCCATGTGCATCAGAACTTACTGCATTTGAACTGCCTTTAAGCTTAATGATAACGCCTGGTATTGCTTCACCTTTGTCATCTGCGACTGAACCGGTTATTAATTTGGTTTGTGCAGATGCCATTATACTTATCATATTCAACAGCAACAAAACCACAAACAATTTTCCTTTTCTCAAACATATTCTCTTTACAGAAATGGGTGAGAAAAAGGGAAATTTCAAGCGAGTAAACTTTACATTCATAAAAGATTGGTTAATTGGTCAATTTGGTCTTAACAGTAACAAATATGATATAAGACGAACTATGAATAAATAGATGTTTTTACTTTAAAACTGGATTATATTATTAAAAATAGCTGTCGTTAGATTTATTATAATATAACGTGGGTGCTCTGATTATCCGGGTAAACAACAAAGCAGGATAATTAAACTAAAACCTCCAGATAGCGCATAGTTAGCCCCGGTCTTATACAAAACCCTTTATTTGGAACATACAAAATATTTAAGGTTACTTAAAAAGCCCCTGAAGTTTTTCAGTTTTTACCGGTACGGATGGCCTGAAAGCAGGAGTATTCATGTAAGATTCCAGACTATAAAGCAACTGTTTAGCTTCCGGACGTTTTTCCTCATCGGTAAGCAAATCAATACCTGAAACCAGCAAGCTTCCATTTCCGGCCTTACATTCAAAAATCAGTCCCAGGGGTCTTGCTGTAAAATAGTCGTCTATGATCCTGACGATAGGCTTGATATCATTTGAAAGACTGTCCAGCCGTATCGCATTACTATGACGCATTCCGTCCTGCCATTCCCAGTTACTGTAATAATCCGTCGGGAATTCCGCTAACGCAGGGTGCCGGGGATTACACAAAATCCCCAGGGTATGCGGAGGTTGGTTGTTAGTCCAGGAGGTGTTCCAAAAAATACTGGAAAATCCCACCACAATATTACCACCCATCTCTGGCTTTATCGCATCCTTCTTTAATGTCAGCAAAACTTTACCTCCGTTATTAAGCACCTCTAATGCTTTTTTATCGAGCTGATGGGTCACATAAATACTTTTATTGGGTTCAGGAAGGGATGATGGATATACAAAAATATCCCAGGAGTTAATATACCCACCCACATTTACCTTCAGAACCAGTTTCTCAGGCTTACTGATGGCTGACAGCGATTGGCTGATTTGACCGAGTTTAAAACCGTTCCCGATAGGCACATCAGTTGTTTTCAGCTTTCCGCTGTACAAAACTTTACCAGCATTATCCTGTAGTTGCCATGTTGGTGTAATATGATTTAACGGCGTGCTGCCGTAATGCGCAATCTCGACAGCAGCTTCAAACTGTTCGTTATTTTCATAAATCAACTTGGCTGTCCTGATCAATGGCACCGTCGAATTACAAAATCTGCTGTATTCCTTAGCCGTTACATAACCTTTATCATCCCAAAATGGATCTAAAACCCCTACCAATGCAGTACCCTGGCCGGGGAAATCATGCAGATCAAGCAACTGGAATCCGCCGAATCCTTTGGTTCTTAAAGCTGCTTCGATATCCGCTTTATAACATAACACCTGAAGTTTACCCGATGCGTACAGAAAGCTATCGGCGAGGGTTTCCAGGTGATGCTCTTTTAAACGATCATAAAATATATCGAAATTTTTAGGCTTAAGAACACCATCATATTTTTTAACTTCTTTGAAATTAGGGTAAACGCACCACTGGCCTATCTCATGACTCACTGTGGGCTGCGGCCATTTATTAATTATAGAAAACCAGTCATAGTTTGTACCTGGTGTCTCAGCATTGATAATACTTTTAACACCCGCGCCCCAGGCCTGTATACGCGGATCAGGAGAGACGTTATAATCGTTTTCTGGGACAATAGGCCAGCCAGAAGCTGTGGTATATAACCGCCGCGAATCTTTTTGTTTCCAGTATTTGACAAACCCGGTCAGGTATTCTTTCAAATGCTCACCATCAGGCTCGTTGCCATAGGGCATCATACAAAATGAGGGATGGTTGCCAAAAGCGTTCACAATGTGATTACTTTCCTCGTAGAGGAACCTGTCTATAGGTTTACCGTCCCCCACCTTTGCCCATGCAGAGCATTCGATGGATAAATAAAATCCCGCTTCGTCAGCAGCTTCGAATGCAGCTTCAGGTGGACACCAGGAATGAAACCGCATATGATTCAGTCCATATGACCGGGCGATGCGGAATATCCTTGCCCATGCTGCTTTATCAGTCGGTGGAAAGCCTGTTTTAGGGAAAATAGCACACTCCAACGTTCCCCGTAGAAAAACTGGCCGGTTGTTTATCGTGAGTTGCCTTCCTTTGGCAATGAATTTACGCATACCGAAAGTAACTTCCTGGCTATCTGTTCCGCTTTTTCCGTTTAAAGTTACCTGCATGCGATAAAGATTGGGACTGAATTCATCCCATAATAGCGGATGTGCCCCCATCGGGTAAGTGAAAGACACCATTGTGGAATCTTTTCCGGCAGTGACCGCTTTCTGAAGGATCGGCAGTTGTTGATGAACTGTTCCTTTGTTTTCCTTCGCATTGAAAGTCAATTTCAGCGGGCCGGCATTTCCGGATAGATTATTGAGCTTGATTTTCACTACAACAAGCTTCTTATCCACATCAGGAAACAATTTAACTGATGAAAGATAAACTGCCGGGCTGGCGGTAAGTCTCATATCACCAACAATGCCATTCCAATTGGTTTGCGTATTATCCGTTATGCTGTGGGCATCCGTGCCGGGGTTTATGTCTTTGACCCTGTTATCAATCCTTAGCGCAATTATATGTTTTCCGGGTTTAAGCAGATGATCCAGTTGATAAATATGCGGCGCCCCTAACGCATTCTGCATACCGGCTTCCTTACCGTCAACCCACAGGGTTGTTTCCCAGTGACATCTTTCCAGAAATAATTCTATATGTTGCCCCAACCATGTCCGGGGAATGATTACTTCTTTTTGATACCAGGCAGCACCCACATAATGTTTGACAGGCTGCAGCCAGAACGAAATCTTAATATTCCCCGGCTGCCGGTATCTTGCATAGCTCGAATCTTTGTACCATTGAATATTCCACATACCTCCCGTCCATGGTGTATTCAAGGTCACGTCGTTGCCCTTCCCGTTCGTAGTCATAGAACCAGGCAGATGGATAGTTTCCGGTAATTTGTTGATAAACCATTTACCGCTCACCCCCTTGTCCAATGAATCTATCGCAAATGACCAAGTCCCGGAAAGATCGATTCTCAGATTTTTAATAACCTGTCCGGTACCGGCAAGACTACAGCATACAAATATGCCTGAAAGGATAATATAAATGATTTTCTTCATGTTGAACAGTGGCGGGTAAGATGAAAATAACTGGTTAACAAATTTGATAGTTAAACGGCTATTTAAAAATGAAAATTTCCACGAAAAAACTGGACTATTTTACGCAAATAATCACTTGAAGCAAAATACTTAATTATCTCTTTAAAAAAGTTCTCAAAGGGTCTCTTTAGCTGACGCCACGGACGCTAGCTAAATTTATTTATAGTTTTGAATTAATAATTGCGCTAATCCTTGTGCGAACCATCGGGCCATGTAATCATTGGGATGAAGCGGGTTGACAATGCAATCCTTTGCTTTTTTCAGATGATAGATTGCATCACTTAGCGTTGTCATGTCCAGGTTGATAACCCCGTTAGATTCCGGTTGCTGCAAAACCTTGCTATAACCCTCCATGTTGCCCAGGTAAAAAGCCTTATTTTTATCAGAATCAAGGACATAATCCGGATCGAATTTAATGTTCGATAACAATATAAACTCAGCTTTGGGATTTTCCGCCCTAATTTTATCCATAATGGTTATGATGTATCCTTTGAATTGTTCGGGCGTATACCGCCAAAAATCATTCATACCGAAATCGATGATGACCGGGTCGGGTTTTATAGGGTTGAATATATTTATCGGCATATCTCGCGGCCCAATCCACTACTAATCCGGGCAGGCCCGCATTATATAAAGTAAGGCATTTTATAATATCCGCTTCACCATAGGCTGAACCAACTATAGACTGGCTGTAGCATTTATTGCTCAGTGAGTTTACCCTGCTTGTAAATGGATTGCCGGTATTTCCCAAGATCAGGGCTTTACCTGTTCCGGCGAGGTTACCTTCAATATCATATTTGGGTAATAGCGGCGACAACAGATACAGTGAAGAAATGTCATGCAATCTGTTACATTTGTACCGCCTAATCATTTAAACCTGTATTACGAATATTACGAAATGCAAAAATATTCTAAACAAACCCGGCTTTTATTAGCAGTTGACTGTATAATTTTTGGATTTGACGGCGAAACGTTAAAGATACTTTTGATAAAAAGAGGGTTTCAGCCAGAAAAAGGTAACTGGAGTTTAATGGGCGGTTTTGTCGAGGTGAATGAAAGCCTCGACCAGGCATCGAATAGAATATTAAAACAACTAACTGGCTTAGAGGGGGTTTACCTTGAACAATTGCATACATTTGGCGACACACAACGCGATCCCATTGAGCGTACTGTTTCTACTGCTTACTTCGCTTTAATTGATATTCACAAATACGAAACACAGCTAAGCAATGATTACCATGCAGAATGGTTCCCGTTGAAACGCACTCCTAAACTGATATTCGACCATCAGGAGATGGTTGAAACAGCCAAAAGACGCATACGTTATAAGGCCGCATTACACCCGATTTTATTCGAACTTTTGCCTGGCCGGTTCACATTACCGCAATTGCAAACGCTTTATGAAAGTGTTTTTAGTACTACAATTGATAAGAGAAACTTTAGCAAAAGAGTTTTGGCTACGGGTTTATTGATAAAATTGACCGACAAGGATAAAGCAGGATCTAAACGGGGTGCATATTATTACCAACTCAATATGAAGAACTATTATGCTAAATTCCAGGCATTTATAAACTTTATTCCCAATCCGGGCACACTTCATTTATAGCTTTATAGTTCAGCATTTTTAATATAATTAGAATGTCTTTATAGAAAGTTTTCTTTTATAAAATATTAAGTGTTCATTAAACACTAATTTGTTCAATTTAGCAACTTTAATACAGCAAATCTGCTGTATTTTAAAAAGTCGACCATATACTTGATCTACCCGGGGATTGCTTAACCCCGAAAGAATTTAATGTCAAGAACAGCAAACCCCGGATATATAGATGAGCCCAATTTCTGTTGGCCACAGTCAACACTTTATCCTTGCAATTATCTGGTGAATTGTAATAAGATTGACGCCATTTCGCTTGTTTTCGTAATTTTGCCACTCTTTGAATATAGGGCCCGAAAAGCCCACAGAACACTTATTTATGCTTACAGTAGAAAAGATCGGCGGAACTTCAATGACCGCGCTCCGCGAAGTGTTAGATAATATTATCTTTTACGAACGTACAGGGGCACGGCTTTATAACCGTGTCTTTGTTGTATCAGCTTTTTCGGGCGTCACCAACCTGCTGCTGGAAGATAAAAAGACAGGCGCCCCCGGCGTTTATCATCGGCTTGCCGCCCGCGAGGATTTTCATCGCTCATTAGCCGAACTGCTTACAAGGCTGAAAGAGATCAACCGGCAGTATATCGACCTGGGGCTTGATGTAAATGCCGCCGATATCTTTATTGAACAGCACGTTCGGGCAGCGCAAATATACCTCGAAAACCTTGCAAATATCCTCGCCTCCGGCTATGTCAGCCGCGAAGGCATTCTTTTGGCAGCGCGGGAAATACTCGCATCGATCGGCGAAACTCATGCGGCTTTCAACCTGACAAATATTCTGCAGCACCGTAACGTCATCGTCCAGCGAATTGACCTGGGCGGCTTTGATGACCAGCGCCCGCTGACCATTGACCAGCGCATCCGTGACGCTTTCTCAGGGATCGACCTATCGAAGTGTATTTGTATCGTGACCGGTTATACCAAAGGGACAGAAGGGATCATGCGGGAGTTCGACCGTGGGTATTCGGAGGTCACCTTCAGCAAGATTGCCGAAATATTAAAACCGCAGGAGGCCATCATTCATAAAGAGTACCACCTTTCTACGGCAGACCCGGCTCTGGTCGGTGCGAAAAACTGCAAACCGGTGGGCTTTACCAATTACGATATTGCAGATCAGCTCGCGGACGTTGGCATGGAAGCGATACACCCAAAAGCATCAAAACCGCTTGAGATCAACGGCATCCATTTGCGGATCAAAAACACATTCGAGCCTGCACATCCCGGAACACTCATTACGCGTGGCTATGTATCCGCTCTCAAAAGAGTGGAGGTTATTACCGGTTACGATAAACTGCTTATGATCGACGTGTACGACCCTTTGATGGTAGGCAATGTCGGCAGCGACTTGCGGATAATGCAGTACTTTGCCCAATACCGGGTAAGCTATACGTTCAAGGCGACCAGTGCGAACAGCATTTCCATTGTGATTTGGGAATCCGATTTCAACCAGGGCCTTATCGACGAACTGGAAGCAGCCTTCGAAAAGGTGACACTGGAGAAAGTGGCCATGGTATGCTTGCTCGGTACCAATATGGACGAGCCGGGTTTGCTTGCCAAAAGCGCGCAGGCACTCGCAAAAAATGAGATCAACATCATCAGTTTCGGAATGGCCCTCCGGAAAGTAAACATCCAGTTCCTGATAGCCCGCGAACATTTCAAGCCCGCGATCATCGCACTGAATAAGGCCGTTGGTTAAGTGATATTAATAATTTGCAGTTTGTTTTTATTTAGTTTAACTTTCTAAAAATTAAACCTTTATGAAACATCTGCCACTTTTATCGCTGGGCCTGTTATTTTACGGGTGCCACCCGGCGCATGAACAAAAAATCGTAAAACAATACACCGCAGAACAACTGTATCATAATAACTATGTTTATGAAGCAGGCTTTAACGGCGATGAAACCCAGGTACTGGCCGGCGCAAATAATACCGGAATATTTAACGTTTATGCCATCAGCATAACCGACACGGCCATGAAGCCCATGACACATTCGCTTAAGGATTCCTACTTCGCTGCGGGTTACCTGCCCGGCACAAACAACTTTCTGTATAGCGCCGACCAGGGTGGTAACGAAAACAGCCACATCTACCTGCAAAAACAAGGCGGCTCACCGGCGAAAGACATTACACCGTGGACGGGGAGCAAAAATAGTGTTGCGGGATGGAGCGACCATAAAAAATCCATTTATATCTCGAGCAATAAGCGCAACGTTAAATTCAGCGATATATATAAGATGGATACAGCGAAATGGGCGCCCACCATGTTTTACCAGAACGATAGCGGGTATGCGGTAGGGCCGATCTCACATTCTGAACGGTATATTGCACTGAGCAAAGCAGTAACTACGGATAAGAGCGACCTTTACCTGTTAGACAGGCAAACTAAATCGATTAAAAAACTAAGTAATGACCACGAAGCCAATTGGAGCCCCCAGGCTTTTGAAAAGGATGACGCCGCATTATTTTATACTACGAACGACGGAAATGAGTTTAGCTATCTTGTCAAATACGATCTGAAAACAGGACGCACGTCAACTTTGTACAGCACCCATTGGGATGTAACCGGCATGGACCTAAGCGAGCACCAGAAATACCATTCCATTTCTGTTAATGAAGACGGCAGATACAGAACGCTGATATTTGACCATGCCACCGGCAAACAGCTCGAGCTGCCGGCAATTCCGGACGGGGATATAAAAAATGTCGATTTCTCTTTAAGCGAAAAGAATATACTGCTGAGCGTTGGCAGCAGCCGCAGCCCCGAGAACCTATACGTCTATAATCTGGCGCAGAAGACACTTAAGCCCATTACCCGTACGCTGAACCCTGAAATAAATATCGACGACCTTGCATCTGCGGAGGTGGTCCATTTTAAATCCTTCGACGGCCGCGAGATACCTGCCATTTATTACAAACCACTGAACGCTTCAAAGGACCATCCCGTACCGGCTATGCTGTGGATACATGGCGGTCCCGGAGGGCAAACAACTGCTAATTTCAGCAACGATATACAGTTCCTGGTAAATCATGGTTATGCGGTACTTGCCGTAAATAACCGCGGCAGCAGCGGTTATGGTAAGACATTTTATAAGCTCGACAACAAGGACCATCAAAACGGCGACCTGAAAGATTGTATATGGGGCAAGAAATGGCTCCAGCAACAGGACTACATCGATACAGCAAAGATCGGAATTGAGGGTGGCAGCTATGGCGGTTGTATGGTGTTAGGTGCACTGGCCTTTCATCCTAATGAATTTAAAGTGGGGGTCGACTTGTTTGGTGTGGCTAACTGGATCCGGACCCTGCGCAGCATACCACCCTATTGGGAGGCGTTCCGCAAGGCTTTGTATGATGAATTAGGAGATCCATATACAGCCGACAGCGTTCACCTCAAAAACATCTCGCCTCTTTTCCATTATAAGTCTATCAACAAGCCTTTACTAGTGTTCCAGGGGTTAAACGATGTGCGTGTGCTGCCTGTCGAAAGCAAGGAAATAGTGGAAGGCGTAAAGAAAAACGGCGTGCACGTAGAATATATAACCTACCCGAATGAAGGACATGGTTTTACCAAAAAGGAAGATCAGATAAAAACGGATAAGGTAACACTGGCTTTTCTTGAGAATTATCTTAATAAAAAGTAAGCCATTTTGCGACGCCTTGAATCCTAACCGAAAAATCAAGACGCTGTTTATTCTTTTTCGAATATTAAGCGGTTAAGGGTTAATTTATTATTATCGCCTTTGGTCTTAAAAGCAATGCTTATGGAGTTTTTAAAATCGCCCATGATAATATCACCTAAAAAAACATGCTTTTTGTATTCCTTGTTCAACGAGTTTAAGGATAACCAATCACTTATTTGTGTTTGCCTTTGCCATAATGATATTTCGGTGCCATTGGGATCGTTTACCAGGTCGGCATACAATTTATACCGTCCGAAAGGGATCTCAGCCAGCGAAATGTTTACCCTGCCATCATTTTCAGCAGAAAAAGTAAAGCCCGAAAAATCCTCTTTTATACTGGTAATGCCCCAAAAACCAAATTTCATCAGCTGTGGGTACATAATTAAAGTATCAGACATATAAACCGTACTAAGCAGTTTGTTTGGTAAAGTTATTTCGGTAACAGGTTCAGCAGAATAGTACAGGGCCAGCGAGGTGTAGTCCACCGGGACCTTATTTTCCTGCGGGCCATGTTCTATGGAATGGAAAACATGCTTATTAAAGGATAGTTTATCATTTAGGTAAAAACGGTAACCACCTGTACGGGCAAAGGGTAATGAATAATCAAGTGAGCCGTGAATTGGTAGGCTCATTTTGCTATCCCACCTATCCATCAGCGCATACCATCCGCCGTTAAAATAATCTTCAGATCCTGTGCCATGGATTCTTGTTATACCGTCGGTTGATGTGGAATCGTCCCCTTCAAAAAAAGTGGTCATCCCGGGGTTTAAGCCCTGAGCCTGCAATATGGTACCTACGTAATGGCCCTTGCCACCGGTATTCAAAAAAACATGCGGTTTTCCGGTAAGGGGTTTAATATCCCTGAACCAGTGAGTATAAAATTTACCTTCGTTAGCGGGATCTCTTTTTATGAGCGAATAATAAACTTTCACCCGGATAGTCTTGTTATCTGCAGGCTCGCCTTTTGACGGATAGCGATATAGCAGGTCCACCTGAGCGCTTTTATCAAATGGCATCGGGAAATAGCAATAGTTT
>JANYAB010000736.1 GCA_025355225.1 Bacteroidota bacterium | reverse complement strand
CCGATCTTCAAACCACACTCCACCATTATGGTTGTTGGCTGCATAATGATATTGGTGGTGTTGTTGGCACGTTGGGTTTCGGTATCTCTCCCCGTCGCCTTATTGCGTCTTAAAATAAAGTTCGAAAGGAATGCGGTCACCATACTTACCTGGGGAGGACTACGGGGTGGTCTTTCTGTAGCTATGGCCTTGTCACTGCCTCAAAGCATGCACCGCGACGAATTGGTGCTTATCACTTATATTATCGTCATATTTTCCATAATCGTGCAAGGGCTAACGATTGGGAAGGTAGCGGCTAAGCTGAATTTAAAGTTGTAAAGTTGAAAGGTTGTATGACTTGAATAGTGTTGCAGATGTTTCAAATGAGTTTGAAATAATAACCTTCCAACTTTTTAACCGGATATTACAGGTTTGTTTTGCTGGAAGCAACCACTACACCAATTCCCATGCAGGCGATCAGGATGAACGATGCCCTTAAAGTGGCCAAACCCGCAATAAACCCGATAATGGACGGGGCAATTAAAAATCCTACAAAACCAATTGTTGATACTGCAGCCAATGCTACCCCGGGCGCCATGGTCTTCGATTTCCCTGCGGCGCTATACACCATGGGCACCACCGATGATACCCCAACACCCACTAATAAAAAACCAGCCATAGCCGATAATAAGTAAGGAAAGGCCACCGCAATAAGCAAACCGATTGCCGTGAGTGATCCGCTGATCTGCAATATGCGCTTTAGTCCATAACGGTGTGCAAACCAGTCGGCGAAGAATCTCCACGTTGCCATTGCGCCCATAAAACAAGCATATCCGGCACCTATCCAGGCTTTATTGGGATGAACAATGTCCCGAAAATAAATGGTACTCCAGTCGAACATGGCACCCTCGCACATCATGGAACAAAACGCAATGACCCCGAGGTTAATCATTGATCTGTCGGGCATTACAAAGATCGGCCCGCTGCTGGCTGTTTTATCATCGTTAAGCGATCTGGCGGCAATAATGATACTTAGAATGATGATAATAGAGATAACTATAAAATGACGAAATGGATCTATTCCCTGACCTATCATAATGGTGCCGATAAATGCACCGGTGAAACCTGCAAGGCTCCATAAGCCATGAAAGGAGGCCATAATAGGCTTGCTATATAGCTGTTCAGTAGCTACGGCCTGGGTATTAACCGAGATATTGACAGCATTGCCCGAAAACCCGAAAAGTAATAAGCAGCAGATCAGTTGAAAACTGTTTTGAGCAAGTCCAAGACCCATCAACGTGATCCCGTAAACGGAAAGCGCAATGATCAGAAGCCTTCTGCTGCCTATTTTGGTAATTATCCATCCCGAAAACGGCAGGGAGCACATCAGCCCGATCGGAAGCGCCGAAAGCACACCTCCCAAAGCAGCAAATGATAACCCAAGATGCTGCTGAATACTTGCAATACGCGATGCCCAGCTTGCAAAACAAAGCCCTGCCATAAAAAACATGGCGCCTACGGCAATGCGCAGTGCTTTTTTGGATATAGGGAGAGTCTGTAGGGCAGTATCCATTAATACGATCTATTTACTAAGTGTAAAAAGTACACTTAGTATGTTTAATACAAAGATATTTAATTTAGCCGGAAATGGAAATAGTTTTAATTCAGCCTTATATAACCGGGAATGTCACTTTCAAGTCCAATAGGCGAACGATAAATTTAACCGCAATCGCCATCAGGTGAGCAACTTTCACCTTCAATGACAGTTAATTTCGGTTGGGCATTTTCCTGTTGCCAATCGGCAAATGATTTTTCAAGCGTTTCAGTAAATACAGGGACGGTCTGTGCTCCCGATACCCCATATTTATTGTTCATTACAAAAAATGGTACGCCCTGTATGCCTAAATGCTGTGCTTCTGCAATGTCACGTATTACAGCATCAGCATAGGTATTGCCATCGAGCATTTCATCAATCTCTTTAGCGTTTAACCCGATATCAACGCCCAGGTTAATTAAAGCATCCTTATCATCAATGTTTTTGCCATCTGTAAAATACGCCTTGAACAAAGCTTCTTCTGCAGCATCCCCGAGGCCGTGTTCTTTTGCGAGGTGGCTAAAACGATGGGCATTAAAACTGTTGGCCACTACGGCTTTGTCAAAATCATACATCAATCCCACTTCGGCAGCCATTTCGGTAACACGGGCATTCATCTGCTTTGCGTAATCCAGGTTCCAGCCTTTTACATCAGCCAGGTATTGATTAATATTCTGGTTGGGGTCGGTCTTCATGCCGGGGTTGAGCTGAAAGCTTTTCCATTCCACCTCCACCTCATCTTTATGTTCAAATTGTTGCAGGGCATCCTCAAACCGGCGTTTGCCAATGTAACAGAACGGACACATCACATCCGACCATATTTCAATTTTCATAGGTTTCAATTTGTGATGCAAAATTAGTTCGATGCATTGATAACACCGTAACGGAAAAGTAAAATTGGCAGAATCAATGTTAATAGGCCTGAATCAATACTTCTGCGGGGATATGCAAAACCTCGTTAAGTTTGCGGATCATGGCGAGACTTAATTTTCTTTTGCCTGACAGTATCTCAGATTTACGGGAACGATAGCCAAGTATTTCTCCTAATTCCTTTTCAGACAAACCCATCTGGTCCAACCGGAATTTAATAGCCTCTAATGGATTTGGCGAAGGGATTGGATAATGATCAGTTTCATATTCTTTTACAAGGATACTCAATATCTCCAACTCATCAGATTCCGCAGAATCTTCATTAATTTCTGTTTGCATTAACTCATATACGCGGGCTAATGCCTGATTATATTGATTTTCTGTTTTAATTGGCTTTAACATAATTTATAGTTTTAGCATCAATGTTATCATATTGCTTATGCGTTCCAAACCATACCACAAAAACAATCTTCAAGCGGTATTCTATATCAACTATTAAACGAAAACTATTCCCATGAATATTGAATACGACTCGCTTATTGTTTAATATTGAGGCGTTTCCGTATTGAGCTTTAAGTTCACCTGGACTATTCCATTCGGCTAAGATTGTTTCATCATACCAACTGAACAACGCCTGTTCGGCCTGATGGAATTCCTTTGCATAATCTTTTAAAGTTTTTACGGCTATTACACGCATTATCTGTTATACAAATATATGATTTTTGTTACCAAAATGGTAACAAAAAAAATTTATACTAAATCCGTCAGCTAATATTGATAATTGATTACAGAGAATAGGGCAAATTCACCACCAATGCCGTTAATTCTCATTATTTAACCGCCAAATTGGCTTTTTTTAAATTAATTAATATCTTTAGACTGTTATAAACCCGGTTTTATCAAACCCAATTTGAGTCAATGTTCACGGAGGATCACCAAACCGATATGCAACGCTTAATGCCAATCAAAATATGAGCAGCAAAACAAAGTCTTTGTTATTTTGGGCGGGCATGTTTCTGGTTTTTTTCCCGGGATTACTGCATGCCTATTTGTTAATGCCGTTTCCTGGCAGCCAAAACATCGAGGCCATAAAACTATGTTACTATCTCGAAAAAATTATCCTGCCATTGCGTTTACTCGGCGCATTAATGGTCATAGGATATCTTCTCTTATATTTTATTAAAAGCTCCCGGAAAAGCAAAATTGTAAAAGGTTCTGTTTTAGCGTTATGCCTGGGAAGTTTTTATGTGACAGATGTAGCTTATAAAGCCGAGACCATGTTCGAAGAGCCCAAAACTGTTCGCTTTGCCAATGCTATCGAGAATAAAGTTCCGGAAAGCTATATAGTGCTTGGGGTTGTAAATAATGGAGTTGCAAAAGCTTACCCGCTTGTCTATTTAGGATACCATCACAAAGTACAGGATAACGTAGGCACCTTACCCGTTTTGGTTACTTATTGTACCATGTGCCGTACAGGCAGGGTATTTAGTCCGATGATTAACGGTGTAAGGCAAACGTTTAGGTTGGTTGGGGCGCGGCATTATAACGCAATTATCGAGGATCAGGGCAGCGGTACATGGTGGTACCAGGCAACCGGTGAAGCTGCAGTGGGCCCAATGCGCGGAACTCAATTGAAAGAGATCACTTATGAACAATCAACCCTTGGTGCATGGTTAAATAAACATCCCGGGTCGCTAATCCTTCAACCTGATAAGCACTTTAAGAATGATTATGATGACCTGAAAAACTATGACCGCCTGCAAGCGGTTGATAAAGATTCGACCCTTAAAAATAAAGACTCGCTAGTACGTAAAAGCTGGTTGATAGGCGTGATAATAGACAAACAACCAAAGGCTTATAATTGGCGTAAGCTGGAGAAATGTCGCCTGGTAAACGATAAAGTTGGGAATACGCCTTTGCTTATCGCTTTGGAAAATGACAGCCTTACCTTTCACGCGTGGAACAGGCAGGTTGACGGGAAGAACCTTAATTTCAAGATTAATACTGCCGGCGAACTTACCGACCAGGAAACCGCTTCAATATGGGATTGGGAGGGAGTTTGTGTGTCCGGCACCCAAAATGGTAAACATTTAATCAAACTGCAAGCCTACCAGGAATATCGCCACTCATGGATGCATTTCCATCCGACTACCACGTTTTGGGAAGGCGAAATGAAAATGATAAGCTATATTCCTGAGTTTTGAGTTTGCTCTGCAATCAAGTCAGCATTAATACATTGCCACATCTAACCACAAACCATGTTTAAGTATTTTTTTGTCCTGGCTATTTTATGGATAAGCATTGCCAATGCTCAAAATAAGCCGGAGGATGCCAGCGGCAAGTTCCAGGTATCCGGAACACATGCCGGTACTTACCCTTCAAACAACTATTCCGGGTTTGGAGATATCAAGTGGAAGTTTAAAACCAATGGGAAAGTTTTTTCTTCACCTGCTATCTGTAAGGATATTGCTTATGTGGGGAGTGAAGATCATAATCTTTACGCCGTTAATGTTTCAACAGGTAAGCTTTTATGGAAATTTACTACCGGTGGAGCAGTTCATTCATCACCCGCAGTATATAAAAACGCAGTATACTTCGGCAGCTTTGATGGATTTTATTATGCCCTGAATGCTGCCAATGGCAAATTGATATGGAAATTTAAAACAGGTGGCGAAAGAAAAGTAGGCGCAAAGAGTTTATGGGGTATGGGGCCTAAAGGTCAATATATGGACGACCCTTTTGATTTTTTCCTGTCATCTCCTGTACTTGACCTGAGCGATAAAAGCCTCACAGTTTATTTTGGCAGCAGTGATGGCAATTTGTATGCGTTAAACGCACATACCGGTAAAAAAAAGTGGGCATTCAAAACGAATGGAATAATCCATACCAGCCCGGCTTTGTATCAGGGTAAAGTTTATTTCGGCAGTTGGGATACCTATCTGTATGCATTGGATGCCCGTTCGGGTAAGCTTCAATGGAAGTTTAAAACCGGAGTTCAGCCGGTTTATCATTTATTAGAGGGCATTCAATCATCTCCGGTATGTGCCGGTGGACTGGCTTATTTTGGCTCGCGCGATGGATTCTTTTATGCGCTTGATGCAACTACGGGCAAACAAGCCTGGAAATATGGTGCTGATAACTCCTGGGTACTAACTACTGCCGCGATAAAGGATGGAAAGGTTTATATCGGCACATCAGATACTTACCTTTTCCTGGCGTTTGACGCTAAAACAGGAAAGGAAAAGTTTCGATATAAAACCACCGGCTATGTTTATTCATCACCTGCAATAAGCGGAAACGTAGCTTTTTTTGGCGATTTTACCGGTATTTTGTCCGCCATTGATCTTGGATCAGGTAAGCTGAAAGACAAATTTACAACTGACTCCCGGACCAAAAACGCCTCCAAAGTGCTGAATGCAAAAGGCAACATTGATTTTAATTACCTAACAAAAGGAAAGGATCTATCGCTTTATGCTACCACCGTATACGGGATGGATAAACTTTATACGCTTGGCCCCATAGTCTCGTCGCCTGCTATTAGTAATTCCGTTATTTATTTTGGAACCGCCGACGGCTATTTGTACGCTGTTAATTTGAAATAATTAAACAACTTAATAACAGGGCTTTACAAGCTAGCGAAACCCTGCTATTATTTTAATGGGTGATTATTTGTCTGCGCGTTTAAGGGTTGAATGGAATTTCGTGTCGTTAATAGTGATGTCCATCCCAACAGAATCTACATAATATTTACCAGCATGGGGAACATTTCCATCGTGAAGGGGCACATTGAATGTGAAATCATTGCCGTTTATTTTCCCGTCCGTTATATTTACTTCGCCGTCAGGGGTATGGGCACTGCCCGTTAATTTGTCTCCATCAACTTTCAAAGTATAACTGAGGGGGAAATCATCTTCTCCCGGCATTTTTAGGGTTCCGGTCCATTTTCCGGTGAGATCGGCTATCGCAGCTGCAAGGCAAATAGCAAAACAGCAAATCAGCGCTGCTGTGGTAAAAACTTTTCTTTTCATAACAAAGGGGTTTATTGGATTTAGTTGTATCGATTCAGATTGTAAGACGCTGCTAAACAAACTGATGTTACATAGAACCCAATGTCTATCAACAATTATTTTTCAACAAACCGCTTAAGCGTTGTATGTAATTTTGATCCGTGCACTTCGAGGTTCATGCTTACGGAATCGCCATAAAATTTGCCGTTATGCGGAATAATTGAACCGTCGCCATTCGTAACATTAAATGTAAAATCGGTGCCATTTATTTTTCCATCGTTAATGGCTGTTGGCTCTCCCTGCGCCTGGGCAGTACCGGTTAGTTTGTCTCCATCTACCTTAAACACATAGGTGAGTGGAAGGTCATTTCCGTCGGGTGTTTGAATGGTTCCGGTCCATTTGCCAGACATATCTGCTATCGCGGCAAGGCAGATCATAAAACAACTTACCAAAGCAGTGGTAATAAGCAATTTTCTTTTCATGGCTTATATTTTTATGTATGATGCAAAAACCAGCTAAAACGTTGCAGGCAATGCAAATTAAATAAAACAAAAAACCCCGCCATAAGGCAGGGCAGTTACAAAAACTATTTTTCAGGTTGCTTATTTCTCAATAAAACGTTTTAGCGTGGTATGGAATTTCATGCCCTGGTAATCTATATTCAAACTGACAGAATCCCCTTCGCTGAAATATTTCCCTGTGTGGATTACTGCCACACCATTTACATCGAGGGCAAACGTAAGACTATCGCTTTTTATTTTTCCATTCGTCAGGTTAACTGCTCCCTGCGGCGATTCACCGGTACCGGTAAGTTTATCACCATCGACTTTAAAGGTATAATTGAGCGGAAACTGATTGCCATCTGGCGTTGTAAGCGAGCCAGTCCATTTACCCGACAAGTCGGCTACAACAGCTGCAAGGCAAATCATAAAACAGCATACTAATGCTGCAGTGCTAAAAATTTTTCTTTTCATGTTTATTGTGATTTGTTTGTGTTTTTTAGATGTTTAACAGACTATTATGTTACAAAACGACAATAAAACTGGTCCGTCATGCTGAATAATAATTCTTAAAATAAAGGAAATGGAAGCTCCGGTTAATTTGCCGTCGATTTAATTTATTTATCTGCGGAACGTTTAAGAGTCGTGTGAACTTTCTGGCCTCCAAAATCAATATCAAGACCGCATGAATCTGTATAAAGCTTACCGGCGTGGGGGTATACATTGCCATCAACCGTTACCTGGAACTTAAAAGTATCACCAGCTACTTTTCCACTATCTATCGATACCGCTCCCTGAGGAGACTCGGCTGTACCCGAAAGTTTGTCACCGTCAACTTTAAAGTTGTAGGTAAGCGGGATCTCGTTACCATCAGGTGTTTTCAGAATTCCTGTCCACTTGCCATTGAGGTCGGCTATAACAGCAATCAAAATAATAAAGCAACATAATAATGCAACGGGGTTGAAGAATTTTCTTTTCATGGCAGTTGTTTTTTTAGAATAATAAATGTAGGATTTTTATTATAAAATGAAATAACCATTAAGTTATTTTTTTGGTGATTTGATATGCTTATTGTCTGAACTATGATTCTTAGGATATCAAAATTATAGGATTAGGGTACACTATGTAAATAAGTAAATAATCCTGAAATCCATAAGTCCTAAGAATCATAGTTCAGACAAACAACCATCAGCTATTCCACTATTTTATCACGTATAACCCCATGTCCTCGCATATCCGGTTAAAATCCGGTTACAATGGGGTAATTATATTTTGAATTTTAGTAAATATTGCCTGTATCTTTGAAAATAGTATTACATCGCGCAGCGTTCTGTACCTGATTACCCACCGGGTAAAAGCTAATTATCATTATGAAGAAAACATATTTCATTTTATTAGTGTGTTGTAGTCTCGGTGCATATGCACAGCAAAGGGATTATCCGATTCAGCCCGTACCTTTCACTAGCGTAAAACTGAGCGATCAATTCTGGACATCGCGTATCGAAACCAACCGTACGGTGACTATCCCGGCATCGTTTGCCAGGTGCGAGAGTACCGGACGGGTGAAAAACTTTGTGATGGCTGCCGAGCATAAAGGTAAGTTTTGTACAGTTTATCCATTTGACGATACTGATATTTATAAAACAATCGAGGGGGCATCTTATTCTTTGGCTGAGCACGCTGATCCCAAACTATCGGCTTACCTGGATTCGTTAATTACCATTGTTGGCAAGGCGCAGGAACCGGATGGCTACCTCTACACAGCGAGGAGCATCGACCCATTGCATCCGCAGGCATGGGCAGGTCCTGAACGATGGGTGAACGAACAAAAAATGAGTCACGAATTGTATAACTGTGGGCATATGTTCGAGGCTGCCGCAGCGCATTACATGGCAACGGGCAAACGGAATTTTTTGAATATCGCACTAAAAAATGCCGATTTGCTGGTGCGGACTTTCGGCCCCGATAAGCTACATGTTGCGCCCGGTCACGAAATTGTGGAGATGGGTTTGGTAAGGTTGTACCGCATCACCGGCAAAAAGGACTACCTCGATCTGGCTAAATTTTTTATCGACCAACGCGGGCATAAAGAATATAATGCCAAAAGCAAAAACGAATGGGAAAACGGTATGTATTTCCAGGATGATAAACCAGTGATCGGCCAGGATGAAGCCGAGGGCCATGCGGTAAGGGCTATGTATCTGTATTCGGGCATGGCTGACGTGGCTGCCCTAACCGGCGACACCGCTTATCTTTCTGCAATTGATAAGATATGGAACAACATGGTGACCAAAAAAATGTATGTGCAGGGTAGTATCGGCGCGGTTGGCGATGGCGAGCGTTTCGGTGATAATTACGAATTGCCCAATGCTACCGCTTATAATGAAACATGCGCAGCCATCGGTAGTGTTTTCTGGAACCAGCGTATGTTTTTGCTTCATGGCGATTCTAAGTATATCGATGTAATGGAAAAAACACTATATAATGGCTTAATATCTGGTGTGGGTTTGGATGGAAAATCATTCTTTTACACCAATGCCATGCAAATAAAAAACAGCTTTGCGGGTCCGGATACGGAGCCGGAACG
>JANYAB010000676.1 GCA_025355225.1 Bacteroidota bacterium | reverse complement strand
AACATAAATATCGACACCGTGCAGTGCCAGGTTATCGAACACCTGCTGTATGAAGGGTATTACTGCCGAATCATTAAATGGTCTGCCGTAGACTGCTATTTTCATTGTTTATTGTTGGGAGTCCATTGTCGATGGTCGATTGTCAATAGTTATACTGTTTCATTCCAGTCTATGGACTATTAACCATTGACTATGGACTAATTACAAATTAAGGTAATTCATCAATGAATCATAGCGATCTTTTGAGTTGTCATTATCGCCAGTGTGATTAAAAGTAGCTTTTATATGATATTCGTAACGTAAAAACGTGGCGGTAATAGCCGAAATATCCAGTTTGTTTACTTTGAGGGTAACTTCCATGCGGGTTGAATCAGGAAACGTGCGAACATACGAACTCAATATCTGTGCATTGTCCGATTCTACGATCTGCGCCATGTGGGCCAGCGAATTATTTTTATTATCGATCTCGAGAACAATAATACCGCCGGGTTCGGTAACTGACGTAAGGCCGGCAAAATATTCGTTCATATTATTAATAGAGATCAGCCCCAGATAATTCTTTTTATTATCCAAAACAGGCACCACCGTTAAACGTTGTTCGTAAAAAAGACGAATCACATCATAAATGTGCTGGTCTTCGAGCACATAAGGATTTACAAGTGATAAAGCCAGGGCTCCAATGGAAGTTTGGGAATCGTTTTGTTCGATCAGGTCACTTTCGGCAATCAGCCCCAGGAATTGTTCTTCGTTCACAATTGGCAAATGTCTTACGCGAAACTCGATCATGCGGTCCATTACCTTCTGTATACTGTCAGAAGTATGCACCGGTGGAATCTCGTCGGCAATTAATTCAATTGCAATCATAGTTTACACTTTTATTTTTAACTTTTCTAAAAACGCTTTTAACAACCTGTTAAACTCCTCCGGCTGCTCCATCATGGGCGCGTGCCCGCACTGATCAATCCATTGCAACTCCGAATCGGGTAACAGGTGGTTAAACTCTATGGCCACTTCTGGCGGCGTAATTTTATCGTTCTTACCCCATATTAACGCAACAGGGATACGTATCTTATACAAATCCTTCGACATATTATGGCGTATGGCCGATTTAGCCATAGCTAATATCCTGATCACCTTGTGCCTGTCGTTAATGGTCTTAAAAACATCGTCAACCAGTTCCTTAGTCGCTGTATTCGGATCGTAAAAGGTATATTCAACTTTCTCTTTTACGAAATCATAACTCTCGCGGCGTGGAAAAGATCCGCCGAAAGCATTTTCATACAAACCCGAACTGCCTGTAAGCACCAACGCCTTAACAATATGCGGGTGATTGAGACAATAGATCAAACCTACATGGCCCCCTAAGGAATTCCCCAGCAATGTAAAATCAGTAAGCCCTTTATAGGTAACAAATTTATGCACATACTTTGCCATGGTTTTTACGCCAGTTGTTAAAAGCGGCAGATCATATATGGGTAATATAGGTATAATAACCCTATATTCCTTGCTAAAATCACTGATAACCATATCCCAGTTACTCAATGCACCCATTAAGCCGTGCAATAGTAACAATACCTCACCTTCGCCCTCATCGATGTAACTAAAACCGTGTTCCTCTTTAAGCACGAAATCCATAAATATTAGTAAAAGTTAAATATATAATCATTACCTTAAAAACATGTCGGGGGACCAACCTGATTTATCCGCTATAAAAATAGTTTATTGAAACTGAGTTGCAACAATTAATGCCATTATTTATCCTAATAATTGTTTAACAACCTCCGAAATCGTTTTTCCATCGGCTTTGCCGGCGAGCTCTTTGTTAGCTGCCCCCATTACTTTACCCATATCCTTAACCGATGTTGCCCCAACGCGACCGATCAGTTCTTTCAGATAAGCTTCTACTTCTCCGCGTCCCATTTGTTTTGGCAAATAAACCTCTATCACCTCCAATTCTTCTATTTCTATCTGGTAAAGATCATCTCTGTTCTGAGTCTTGTAAATGTCGGCCGATTCTTTCCGCTGTTTGATCAGCCTTTGCAATACTTTAATTTCAGCCTCTTCCGAAAGGTCTTCTGAAGCGCCTTTTTCTGTCCGTGCCAAAAGCAATGCCGACTTTATTGCGCGTAATCCCCTTAGCCTTGCTTCCTGCCGGGCCAGCATGGCCTGCTTAATATCCTGGTCTATTTTAGTAATTAATGACATGGTTTTTTTTATTTTGGATTTCGGATGTTCGATTTCGAATTTATTTATTTGATATTTCTAATTTATTCTTTCATCTGCATATCTGCACATCTGCACATTCACTCATTTTCTAAAAATACTGGTAGCCGAGGCCTGCGCGGTTGGCATTACCGTTAGTTCGTTAATATTTACATGCGGCGGTCGCGACACAGCGAACCATATCGTTTCGGCCACATCCATCGCCTCCAGGGGTTCAAAGCCATCGTAAACCTTTTTGGCCCTCTCCGTGTCTCCCTTAAAACGCACTTCTGAAAATTCCGTTTCCACAGCCCCGGGATGAATGCCAGTAACTCTGATGCCATGTGGCAGCAGGTCAATTCGCATGCCTTTATTTAAGGCGTCAACCGCATACTTAGTTGCGCAATATACATTACCGTTGGCATATACTTCCTTGCCTGCTATTGAACCGAGATTTACGATATGCCCAAAGGCATTGGTGATCATCCAGTTTGATACCACCCGGCTTACATACAGTAATCCTTTTATATTGGTATCGATCATCGTTTCCCAATCTTCGTAGCTGCCACTCTGTACCGGGTCGAGTCCCTGGCTTAAGCCTGCATTGTTCACCAGCACGTTAACTTTTTTCCACTCCGCTGGCAATTCCTCCAGGTTACTGATCACATCATCGCGGTTTCTTACGTCAAACGATGAAACAGCAATCTCCACATTATATTCGCTTTTTAATTGCTCGGCCAATTTTTCAAGCCGTTCCATTCTCCGGCCGGTCAGTATAAGGTCATACCGCTCACGGGCAAATACATGTGCGCAGGCTTCACCGATCCCAGAAGTGGCGCCTGTAATTAATGCAATCTTGGACATAGGTAAGTAAATCGTGTACGAAATTATGGAATTTCCATCGTAATAATT
>JANYAB010000663.1 GCA_025355225.1 Bacteroidota bacterium | reverse complement strand
GTTGGTTTGATCCCACCATGGGCCAGTCCCCTTATACCACAAGGCCATGCCTTTACCTTCATCCGATTTATTCCATTCAAATGCCTCCCGTTGAGGAATGTCATTACCATCCGTAATACCAAATTTGCTGAAGCCCCCTCCTCCGACCATCCCCAATTCCTGACCGTAATAAATGGAGGGTATACCGCCGATAAATAGATTTAAAGCTGCACCTACCCTTAATTTTCCGGGATCCTGTTTAACAAGCGTGCTGAACCTGGGCATATCATGATTTTCAAGAAAAACCACCTGCTGGTTATTAGCCGGTGTTTTGTTCAAAGTCGAGTCTGCCGCTCTGATCAATTTGTTTTTATCAAACGAAGCGATTGCCCTTTGAAGACGGAACCCAAAAACCCGGTCTACATGCCCTTTTTCGAAGTACTCAAAACCGTATGAACCCCAGTTTGCTTGTTCAGCCACGAAATTTAGTTTAGGATTAACCTGCTTCAATTTGCCGATCAACGGACTCCAAAATTTATCAAACAGGTTGGTAAGTATTTTCTTCCCATCCAGGTCATCCTGCATGTGGTCCAAACGAAAACCATCAACCCCATCAGCAAAGTTCCCATCGTTGTTTGGGTCGACAAAACTTTTAAATAATTTGAAGTTATAATCCTGAACTTTTTTGCTGTATAAGTTTACAGTGGTTATTTTTTTTATCGTACCATCATAACCCTTGAGTTCCGTTATACCAAAAATAATTGATTCCGGCTTGGTGTTGTCCGGGCCGTTATATATTATATAGTCAGAATAAATAGATTTAGGATTATTGTATGAATCCTTATACCAAATATTGTCTTCGGTAACATACTGTGTTTCCATGTCGATGTACAGTTTCATTCCCCGCCGGTGAATGTCCCTGGTTAGGTTAATAAAATCCTGCTTTGTTCCATATTTAGGATCTATTTTTTCAAAATCGTTGGAAAAATAATTATGATAATAAGGCGATTCTACCACCGGGACCAACATAATTGCTGTTATGCCTAAATCCTGCAAATAATCCAGCTTTTGCTTAATGCCATTAAAATCGCCGTGACTGTCGCCATTGCTGTCATAAAAGCTCCGTTGAAACATATGATAGATGACCTCATTGTTTTTTGGAGTATTAGGTGATTTTTGAGAGAAGCCTTCTGATGCAGCTAAAAGCATTAATATTAGCATTGTGATTTTTGGATTATAACACATAGACACCATGAACATTGAGATAGTAATTTTATAAACCTTCAAGCAAACGTACCAGTACTAAATGATAATAAAAATAGTCTACATCTGAATATTTACAAGATTTCAAATTGCCTAACTTATCGCCCTGTCTAAATGTGTATATCCGCCATCAACATGTATTAGCTGCCCGGTGGTGTGGCTTGATCGCTCTGATAATAAAAATGCGACCATATTGGCTATTTCTTCCGCGGTGGTCATCCTATTTTCTAATGGTATTTTGGAGATAATGGATTTCAGCTTCTCCTCTGGTTCGGGCAATGTTTTTATCCAGCTCGCATACAATGGTGTCCAGCATTCAGCCACAATGACGGCGTTCACCCTTATGCCGTAAGGAAGCAGTTCAACCGCCCATTCTCTTGTCAGCGCATTGCGGCCACCATTGGATGCCGCATAAGCTGAAGTATTCCCCTGCCCCGTTTCGGCCGTTTTTGAGCCGATATTGACAATTGCGCCTTTGCTTTTTTTAAGTTCGGGCAGCGCAAAATGCGCCAGCAGGTAATAATGCACCAGGTTTTTATGAAGTGAAGCTATAAATTGCTCGTAATTGCCTTTTTCAAGACCTACCCCATCGTTCACACCGGCGTTATTAACCAATCCATCTATCCGTCCGAATTGTTCAATAACGGCTTTAACCGCACTTTCACATTCGGCAGGGCTGGTCAGTTCAGCAATAACTTGGTGTGATTTACCTTTATTGGCTAATACTTCATTAACCACCTTCAAATTATCCTGCTCATTCCGGCCGATTATGACGGGGATAGCACCTTCTGCTGCTAACACCTTTACAATGCCCTCGCCAATCCCTTTAGCGCCGCCACTTACTATGATTATCTTGTCCTTTAGTTGCAGATCCATTATATATCAGTTTATTATTCTAACGTGTTGTGCGATTAAAATGCCAAAGCATATTTAAGATGATTTAGCGGTTTGTTATTTTTAATATTGATGAATTGCAGGCAAGTTATGGCAGTAAATTTAGTC
>JANYAB010000637.1 GCA_025355225.1 Bacteroidota bacterium | reverse complement strand
ATCGAATGCTCAAACAGGTAAACGAGCGCCAGGCTAAACTAATGGTTGTATTGGTGTTGCTGCAGGTGCCAATCAGTTTTGGTTTGGAGATATTCAACTTTACTTCCCTTATGGTTTTAAAGGGCGAAACAATGAAAGCACTCGATCCGGTGCAGAAACAGGACTTTGCCACGCTATTTCTTAATATTCATAATTACGGTATAGCAATATTAGAAGTGTTTTGGGGAATTTGGCTCATACCATTTGGTCAGTTGGTTTACAAGTCGGGTTTTATTCCGGGAGTAATAGGCGTACTGCTCATCATCGGTGGTATAGGCTATATGGCCGACAGTTTTGTATTCCTGCTCTTTCCTGGCTACTTTACATTTATTTCCAAATATATCGCTGTGGCATCAATAGGGGAAATTGCAGTAATGCTATGGCTTTTGATTAAGGGTGTGCGTATTCAAAAAAGTGCAGTAGATCAAACAATGGTGACCGCGGGATTTCACAGCGTTAAAGAAAATGATTAAGAAATTTCATGGACATTCAAGCGCCAATATATTCTTTACATCATAACCGGGTCCGGTTTATGCCCCCAAAAAGTGCATTGGAGAATCACTTCTCTGTGTTCAGAAAGAATGTCATCGGCGAAGCTCAAATTTTTGAATCGCCCTTCGGAAAAAAAGAAATAATTTATGCGGATTGGACGGCGAGCGGCAGAGCTTACCGGCCCATTGAAGAATGTATACAAAAGCAGATAATGTCCTTTTTGGCTAATACGCACACAGAAACCACCATTACAGGGACATTGATGTCCAAAGCTTACGAAGAGGCGAAAGTTATTGTTAAGGAACATGTTGGCGCAAGCTGCGATGATGCATTGATTTTTTGTGGCAGCGGAATGACGGGTGCCGTGAATAAGCTGCAAAGGATATTAGGCCTGAGGATACCGGAGCGGGTTATGGATTATGTAAAAAAGGATAATAAGCACCTGCAAATTGATGAAGCTTTGCGGCCCGTTGTTTTTGTTACCCATATGGAACATTATAGCAACCACACCTCCTGGCTGGAGACCATAGCAACAGTTGAAATAATTAAGTGCGATAAAAATGGGAATGTTGATTTAGAATACTTCAGGGGTTTATTAGAACAATTTAAGGATAGAGAAAATAAAATAGCTGCGATTACCGCCTGCTCTAATGTGACAGGTATTCAAACTCCCTATGGTGAAATTGCAAAACTAATCCATGCGTACGGCGGCTTATGTTTTGTTGACTTTGCCTGTTCTGCCCCATATGTCAACATCAATATGCATCCCAAAGAAAAAGGTGCCCATTTAGATGCCATTTATTTTTCGCCGCATAAATTTTTGGGTGGGCCAGGTACATCAGGTGTTTTGATCTTCAATAAAAAAAACTATAAAAATAGCATCCCTGATCAGCCGGGTGGAGGCACTGTACTGTACAGCAACCCCTGGAAGGTTCATGAATACATTGCCAATATAGAACAGCGGGAAGATGGCGGCACTCCCCCATTTTTGCAAGGCATAAAAGCCGCAATGTGTATCCGGTTGAAGGAAGCAATGGGGGTTGAAAATATCCTGCAGCGGGAAGAAGAACTATTACAGATCGTTTTCGATAGGTTCGCGAAAATGAAAAATGTAGAGGTGCTTGAAGGAAATATTAAAAAAAGACTGGGGGTCATTTCATTTATAGTGACCGGGGCACCTTATAATTTGATTGCTAAAATCCTGAATGACAGGTTTGGCATTCAGACAAGAGGCGGCTGCTCCTGTGCGGGAACCTATGGGCACCTATTACTACACGTTGATAAGGCCCGGTCGTATGAAATATTGAATGCGATCCATTCAGGAAATCTGCTATGCAAACCCGGCTGGATCAGGTTATCTGTTCATCCAACAATGACCAATGCGGAAATTGATTTTATTATGGACGCAATTGAATTGACTGCATCCCATTTCCAGGAATGGATGAAAGATTATACCTATGATCCCGGTTCCAACGAATATGCGTTCAAAGGTATCGTGGCAACAGAACAGCGTAAGATTGAAGATTGGTTTAATGTCTCCAACTGGGGATAAAACCCGTCAGCCTAAAACTAAGGGGGTCAATATTTCTCTTAAATTAAAAAGTCTCCCCCAACCGGGGGGAGATTTAGAGGGGGGCTGGGGCTTGGGCTAATTATTCGAATGCAACGCCATGCCATTTCCTTCGGTATCGATAAAAAATGCCATATAGCCAATTTCATCAGTGATCTTGGTTTTGGGCATGGCTACTTTTCCTCCTGCTGCCTCCACTTTGCCGAGCGCTTCATCCAGATCGGGGTTGGCGTTCAGGTAGATCTTGGAGCCGTCCATACTTGGTTTGTGCATTGGCCCTTCCACTAATCCGCCCGATGCTTTTCCGTTCATACTATCTGCCGGAAAAAATGCCATTTTCATACCCATCATCTCCACGGTATCACCCATGCTGATGTCAAAAATAGTTTCATAAAATTTTTTAGCCCTGGCAATATCGGTTGTCGATATTTCGAACCAGTTTAATGCGTTAGTTGAAGCGTCCATAGTTTTTGTGTGTTTTGAGGTTTTACAATTTATTTTAAAGTTATGCAGTACAGATTAAGTTAATGTGCATTTATTAATAAAGAAACAACCGGCAGCCTCTTGCTTCAAGTCCTCCCCTACCGGGGGAGGATTTAGGTGGG
>JANYAB010000602.1 GCA_025355225.1 Bacteroidota bacterium | reverse complement strand
GTAACACTGCAACCTATTACCCCGAAACCAATGTGCTGGTACCTATTAACAGCGTAGCCGCAGGCAGTAATACGCCGGTATCAAAGCGTGTAATCATCAAAATAAAAAAACACGTTGCTCCCGTAACATAGATATTAGATAAATAATATAATATCATTTAATCGATAAATGACCTTTCTGCAAGCAACGAAAATTGAGCAGATGAGTACGTTAAATCGAATAAAAAATTCATTCATTTTCTTTTTTAGGAATTTTTAAATCGAAAAATTGGCTTTTATTTTATTTGCTTTGTTGATAAGATCATTGTTGATAATGGCGATACATGCGTAATAAATAGTTGTAATGCATTATAAATCAGCTTAATTTAAATGTGTAGAAACTGTATTCTTTTTGTTAAGAAACTGTTTATAAAAAATAAAAAAAAACACTTGACACGTATTCATTTGGATACTATCTTAGATACATCAAGAACGACGTACTTTGACAGCCTTACAGGAAAACGGAAAGTGAATCGGGCAAATCTTCGGACGAGCTAAAGATCACCAGAGGTCCCTGGGTAACACAAAAGCAAAGAGGCGAAAGCCTTCCAGCCAAGTGATACGTAAGCAACGAGAAACCAAAAAGGCGCGAGCCTCGGAAAACGAACGAAAGCTAAAAGAGGCATTGGAAAGTTTGAACTATTTTACGGAGTAGCGCAAACGGAACAATGATCACGGAAAGAAACACCGCGTTTGCAAAAACAAGGAACGGAAACCTGGTCGGTTGATATACACAAAACTTGATGCTTCTGAATAGCTACGGTTAGACAGGGGTTAGGAAACGGAAGTCATTCGCAAGAGTGTACTTCCGTTTTCGCTTTTAAGAGGTTTTTTGTCTGAACCGCTGATTCTTTTGATTTAATGATTTCGCTGATCAAGTTGAATCTTAAAAAGTCTCCCCTCCCGGGGGAGATTTAGAGGGGGCTTTTTTCCTGCAAAATAGTTAATTTAGCCAATTATGGCCAAAGAAGGAAATAAGGCAAACGGCAGAGAAAAGATATTTGTATTAGATACCTCGGTGATCCTGTACGATCACAACGCATTCGAGAATTTCCAGGAGCATGATGTTGCGTTGCCAATCCAGGTTTTAGAGGAGTTGGACAATATGAAAAGCGGGAACGATACCCGCAATTTCGAGGCGCGCAGTTTTATCAGACTAATGGATCATTTGTCGCGCCATAGCTTATTGAATGAGTGGGTACCGCTAAAAGGCAAAGAAAAAGGCAGCTTTAAAGTGGTGATGGACAATGTGCCTGCCCCGGCTGACGCAGAAAAGGTTTTTGGAAGCGATAAAATAGATCACCGTATATTAAATGCGGCCCTGGGATTACAAGAGGAATATCCGGAGAAGAAGATAATCCTCGTATCCAAAGATGTTTGCCTGCGTTTAAAAGCAAAAGCGCTCAATCTGAATGCCGAGGATTATGAAACCGGAAAGGTAAAAAACCTGGAGGAGTTGTATACCGGCAAAACCGTTTTAAACCATGTATCCGATAAGCTGATCAGCCAGCTAAATAAGCAGGGGACTTTATCCGCCGAAACATTTACCGTAAAACACAATACCAATAATCATTTTTATAGCCTTAACGGGAAGAAAAGTTCTGCATGCGGGTTTTATAATAATCAAACAGGGCAGCTCGAGAAAATCACGGAGCAACCGGCGTTTAATATTCACCCGAAGAACTTAGAACAGGCCTTTGCCATACACGCTTTATTGCATCCTGATATCAAGTTAGTCACCCTGCAGGGAAACGCCGGTACTGGCAAAACCCTGCTTGCCCTTGCCAGCGCATTGGAACAACGCAAGTATTACCGCCAGATCTATGTAACACGACCCATTGTTCCGCTGAGCAATAAGGATATTGGGTTTTTACCAGGCGATATTAAGTCAAAAATAGATCCCTACATGGCGCCGATATGGGATAACCTTAAATTTATAAAGGACCAGTTTGGCGATGACGAAAAAATGCAGGCCAAGATAGACGAACTGGTAACTAATGATAAAATATCCATAGCCCCGCTGGCATTTATTCGTGGGCGCACCCTAACAAAAATATTCTTTATTGTGGATGAGGCCCAAAACCTTACCCCTCACGAAATAAAAACCATCATATCCCGCGCCGGTGAGAACAGCAAGTTTGTATTCACCGGTGATATTTACCAGATCGATACCCCTTATTTGGACGCTGAAAGTAACGGGCTTTCTTATTTAATTGACAAAGCAAAGGGGCATCCCTTATACGCGCATATCACCCTGCAAAAAGGGGAGCGAAGTGAATTGGCGAATTTGGCTACGGAGTTGTTATAATTCAACTTTTTTTAATTCGTTCATCAAAAGTAACTTCTAAAATACGTTTAAAGGCGGTAAAATATTCATATAGACTGTTATTTGCTTAAGATTATTAACTCAAGCATAATAA
>JANYAB010000590.1 GCA_025355225.1 Bacteroidota bacterium | reverse complement strand
CTGGTTATTATGGGAAGTAACGGAACGAATACTGACAGCAGCTACGTAGGAAGCAATGTGGTAGTTATATCTAAACTATGCCCTGTGCCGATTATTGTTGTTCCACCGGGTTGCTACTGTGAACCAATAAAAAAGGTGGTTATGGCCTGCGATTTTCAAAAGGTAAAAGATACATTTCCACTTCAGGCACTAAAAAAATTACTGAGCCGCCATGATTTCGATTTATTGGTAGTTAACATCGATCCTTCGGACAAGCATAAAGATGCAAACCCGCAGCAATTGGCCGAAGAAACTGTTTTGTATGATATGCTGGAGGAATACCACCCTGAGTATTTTTTTCACAACGATGCTGATGTGATAAAGGGGATATTGAACTTCGCCGGTAAGCAGCGTTCACAATTAGTTATTGCGTTGCCACATAACTACAGTTTTTTTCAGTCGATCATGCATAACAGTGTATCGCACCGGCTTACCATACAATCAGCCATACCGGTATTATTATTAAAACGATCTGAGCCGGGTTTATAAAGGGTTCATCAAAGTAAACAATTTATCTTTCGCCTGCACAGGTGTTGCCGGTGATCCCAGGGGAATATTTGCAGTTTTGACGATGTCAGTGCAGATAGTTTTGTTATAGCGACCGGTATTTTACGTTAATTTGCTTTGGGAATGTCCCAATAATATTAAAAAATGAGAATACACTTTATAGCCATAGGTGGCAGCGCCATGCACAATATGGCTATTGCTTTACATAAAAAGGGTTTTAAGATTTCGGGATCAGATGATGTTCTGTTTGAGCCATCGATATCACGCCTTTCCAAATATGGTCTGTTGCCAGAGCAGGAGGGATGGTATCCAGAAAAGATCACTCCTGATATTGACACAATTATATTGGGTATGCATGCGAGGGCAGATAACCCCGAGTTGTTAAAAGCGCAGCAGCTGGGGATAAAAATATATTCGTATCCCGAATATATTTATGAACATTCAAAAAACAAGCTAAGGGTGGTAATAGGAGGCAGCCATGGTAAAACTACTATTACCTCTATGATATTACATGTCCTGAAAAATATAGGGAGAGACTTCGATTACCTGGTTGGCGCCCAGCTGGAGGGTTTTGAAACTATGGTAAAGTTAACGGATGAAGCACCCATGATCGTAATAGAAGGGGATGAATACCTATCATCGGCAATTGACAGACGGCCGAAATTTCACTTATATAAAGCGAATATTGGGGTTATAAGCGGTATTGCCTGGGATCATATCAACGTTTTCCCAACATTCGACAATTATATTGAACAATTCAGGCTATTCATTGAAACTATACAACCCGATGGAAAACTAATTTATTGCCAAACGGATAAGGTTTTAAATGATATGGTGACGGCTGATGATTCAGGTATCGGGAAATTACCTTACGGGTTGCCAGACTATATTATTAAATACGGTATTACAAGTATTATAACCGGCTCGGGAGAGTATCCATTACAGGTTTTTGGGGAGCATAATCTCTTGAATATGGAAGCAGCGCGCCGGGTCTGCGAAAGCCTTGAAGTAAGTGCAGATGATTTTTATAAAAATATAAGCACTTTTAAAGGCGCCGCGCGCCGCCTTGAACTAATAGGTAAGAGTGAAAATGCGACTTTTTTTAAAGATTTCGCCCATTCTCCTTCAAAATTGAAAGCAACTATACATGCAGTTAAAGCACAATTCCCTGATAGGAAGCTAATTGCTTGTATTGAATTACACACATTCAGTAGCTTAAATAAAGACTTTTTAAGCCAATATGAGGGAACTATGGATGAAGCAGATATTGCTATAGTTTTTATTGACGATAAGACGTTTGAACACAAGAAAATAGCACCCTATAGTGTTGAAACAGTGAAAGGTGCATTTTTAAAAGATGACCTCGTTTTTTTTAATGCTCCTGCAATTTTGCTGAAATATCTTGAAAATATTGAAATGGTTGATGTAAATCTATTAATGATGAGCTCTGGAAATTTCGGTGGAATAAACCTGCCCGATCTTGCAGATAAAATATTAAAAAAAAATATTAATAATAAATTTTGATATTGATATTTTATTGTAACTTTATTAACTACAGAGAAACCTTGTCAAAACATAATTAAAATGAAAACACTTGGAAAAAAAATTAGACTATTACGTCACCAAAAGGGATGGAGTCAGGAAGATGTCGCAAAAAAGTTAGACATATCTATTCCTGCCTTTTCTAAAATTGAAACAGGAATAACAGATATCAATCTATCGAGATTGGAACAGATATCCGTTTTATTTAACATGACTGTTGTACAGTTACTTACTTTCAATGATACGGAAGAGGACCAAAAATTCGTAAATGAACTGGAGTTGGTTAACAAGAAATTGATGGATCGGGAAACAGAGGTTATCGATCTGCAAAAGAAAGTGATCGAACTATTTGAGGAACTCCGACATTCAAAAGTCACTGCATAATATCAATAGGGCTGGCCCTGATCCTATTCTGATGGCTTTTACTACCAGGATTAACAATACGTTAATCAAAAATGTATCTCATTGTTAAATGCTTTTTGCCAAATGTGGCCCCCATGCTGTAGTGGAGAGCAATCATTCTGTCGTTAAAATCTCCAACCCACGATAACTCAAGCTCATAATATTGATTTAAAGGATACACGTACTCCTTAAGTTTGATAAATAATGCCGACTCAAGGCCGTGTTTCTGAAATTTTTGCTTGGTACCCATTACTATAGCCCGCATACGCGAAACACCTTTCCATCGATAATATAGAAATTTGAGTTTGCCGATGAGATTGAGTTTGCCATTTATTGATTTGATCATTTGGTTTGCATCAGGGAGAATAATGACAAATGAAGCCGGCTCTCCATTCACATAAGCAAACCATATTAGCTTTTCGTCCATTAAAGGTTTCATTTTTCTGAAGCTTTCGAGTACAGTTGCCTGCACTATTGGTACGAAATTTTCAAAGTCGCGCCAGGCATCGTTATAAATTTCTATAAAATCAGCGGCGAATTTTTCTATTTCGCCGGCTTTAAGATGTTTAAATTCGTACCCGGGTTTTTGTGCAACCCATTGCGCAATTTTAGTGAATCTTTCTGGGAATGGATTATATACAGCAAGGTGGTTGGTAATCTGTTCGTATATTTTTTTAAACCCATAATGCTCAAAAAAGGCCAGGTAATATGAAGGATTGTAATTCATTCCGTAAGATGGCGGCGTAAACCCCTCCACCAATAGGCCCCAAAAGTTGTCATTTTCACCAAAGTTGATAGGGCCATCCATAGCTTGCATGCCATTTGATATTAGCCATTGTTTTGCTGCATCAAACAATAAAAAAGCCGCCGTCTCATTAGCGATGCATTCGAAAAAGCCCATCCCACCTGTTGGTTGTTCGTAATTGTATGCTTTTTCATTATTAATAAAAGCGGCAATCCGGCCAATCAGCTGCCCTTTTTCGTTGGTTAATATCCACCTTGTACATTTTCCGTGTTGATAAAAATTGTTTTTAAGCGGATCAAAAACAGCTTCAATATCATTGTCAAGAGGGCATATCCAGTTTTTATCGTCCTTGTAAATTATCCGTGCAACGTCTAAAAATGCTTTTTTGGTGCTCTTATTGTTAACCTCAGTAATATTCATCAGATAAAATATTCGTTTTGTTAATTATTCTTAAGGTACTTAAAAGGCCGTGGTTGTCCAATTTGTTTTTTATGACATTGGAGCCTGTCCTCAGGTGCGTTGGTGTATCTTGAGCTTTGTTTTCCGTATTATCCCGCAACTCGCTGCCTGCGTAATAGTTTCGCGATGATTATTAGGAACGGATACATATAAAAAAGCATTCAGATCGTGCATCTGAATGCTTTAAAATTGTAGTATGATCAATAATAGGAGTCAATATTAATAATCGTCGTCTTCTTCGTATCCTTCAAAAGGCTCATACCTTCCCAGGTCGTCCAAAGGAATATCAAAATCCTCATCCTCATCATCATCAATAATTCTTTTTTTCGCAGGTAAATCGGCAGAGTTTTCCTCCGATTTTTTTGCGCCCGTGCTTTTAGAAGCATCATTTTTTTTAACAGGTCTTTTTGGCGTTTCCATTGCGACGATTTATTTGTAAAATATATTTCAAGTTAAAGTTAAATCAATTCAAATACAAATTATCTTTTTTTGAAATACTGAATTGCATCTCAAAAATAATTAAAATCATTTTCAATGAAAATACATTTAAAAATTATTCTGCTTGTTCTCCAATCGATACCGAATTATCCATAAACTCTTTTATCTGAGGTAATTCGTTTAGGTTATTTATACCGAAATAGTCCATAAATTGTTGACTTGTACTGTAGAGAATTGGTCTTCCTACCGTTTCGGCCTTCCCAATAATCGTAATTAACTCCTTTTCCAGGAGTTTTTGTATGGAATACTCGCTGTTTACACCGCGTATTTGTTCTATCTCTAATTTTGTCACAGCCTGTTTGTAAGCAATAATAGCCAACGTTTCAAGCGCTGCCGGGCTTAATTTCTTTTTTGAGCGCTGAAGCTGCAATAAATTAATGACGGCATGGTAGTTCTTTTTAGTTAGAAACTGGTAACCATTGGCGACATGGACCAGCTCAATGGCAAAATTTCCGTCCCGGTATTTTTGTTGGATATTGTTAAGGCTGCTGCTTATTTCTTCGTTCGTAAAATCGTGTTCAAATGCTAATTGGAGGCAATACTTTATTTCTTCGGTACGGATGCTTTGCTCAGAAGAAAAAATAAGAGCCTCAATGTAAAGTTCCGGGTGTTCCATTTATAAGTTGCTATATTCTTTGAATTGGGTTCAATAAATCTGGATTGTTATCAAAATCCAAATTATGCAAAAAGAAATAATTAATGTTAATTGTTAAAAATTTATTAGCTAATCCAGTTGATCAATAAAAGTTGGTATAGCCAACTTTACAAAGTAAAAAATCCCACAAAGCAAAAAACGGGAAAAAAAGCAACATTACCCGGCAAATATTTCCACGAATAATTAAGATATTTATAATAATGGTTAAGTTTTAGTATCGTAAAACGAAGTTCTTGCAATGGCACGACAATTGGATATATCTCTGCGACCCCCATAAAGGGCTGTTTTTCATAGGTAGATGTAGAGGTCGGAAACTGCGAGAGTAACCGACCTTTTCTTTTTTAATAGTTAATCACTTGTTCTTCGATCTGTGCGGGTACATCGCGCCATTCATATTTCTGATTTCTTAACTGCGGTTCAAAACCAGCTTCAATAATTGAAGTCTGGATACCTTTTGCTGTAAAGCGGTGGGGTGCACCTGCAGCTGATACCACGTTTTCTTCGATCATGATAGAGCCAAAATCATTAGCGCCGGCGTGGAGGCATATTTGAGCTACTTGTTTTCCAACGGTTAACCACGATGCCTGTATATTCTTAATATTAGGCAGCATGATGCGGCTCAAGGCGATCATGCGGATATATTCGTCGCCTGAAACATTGTTGGTAATCCCGCGGACTTTGCGGAGCAAGGTGCCGTCGTCCTGGAAAGGCCAGGGGATAAAGGCCATAAAGCCATAAGCACCCTCAGGTTTTTCGGCCTGCACTTCACGTATCCAAACCAGGTGTTCAAATCGTTCTTCAATGGTTTCCACATGACCAAACATCATAGTTGCCGAACTTGGCAAATTAAGCTGATGTGCGGCACGCATCACGTCTAGCCATTCCTTACCCCCGCATTTTCCTTTGGAGATCAGCCTGCGTACGCGATCATTTAATATCTCGGCGCCCGCACCAGGTAAGGAATCAAGCCCGGCTGCTTTTAATTCACGCAGTACGTCTATATGGCTCATGCCTTCGAGCTTGGCAATGTGAGCGATCTCCGGGGGGCCTAAGGAGTGCAGCTTTAAATTGGGATATAATTCCTTTAGCTGTTTAAACAGCCCGGAATAAAATTTTAAGCCAAGGTCGGGATGATGGCCACCCTGCAGCAGTAGCTGGTCGCCCCCTAAACGGAAAGTTTCCTCGATCTTTTGCTTATAAGTTTCAATATCGGTGATATAGCTGTCCTCATGGCCCGGCCGTCTGAAGAAATTACAGAATTTACAATTGGCAATGCAAACATTGGTAGTATTCACATTCCGGTCGATTTGCCAGGTAACTTTACCATGCGGAACCTGCTTTTTTCGTAACTCGTTAGCCACGTACATTAAATCGGTTGTAGGGGCATGATGATACAGATGTACACCCTCATCCATACTAAGGAAATCAAAATTTAATGCGCGTTGCAGCAAATCGGCTGTATTCATGGTAACAAATATAAGTCAATAAGCAATATGCCGGGTAATTACCTATTAAAATGACATTTTAATAAATTTAGTGTTGGTTTTGGGGGCCTTAAATTAACCTTATCTAAAGGGAGGAGTTTTTAAATTTGATTTGAATATTGATCCCGTGATAATTGTTTAAATACCCCTAATGCTTTCACCGCGTCTTTTTGAGCTACAAAAATATGATTGTGATAATAAGCTGCAACCACATTACAACTGATGGCGTGTTTTGGCAGTGCAGAGGAAAACGCCGCTGTTAGCCCCACCGCTTCCAATGATGAATGAATGGTTAAAGTTATCCAAGCTGTAATATAGGTGTAGCTTAAATTTAGCTGATCAGCTGTCTCTCTTTTAAGAATAACAGTTATTCCTTCTTCTTCGGCAAACGATCCTAATGTTTTAGCCTGACCCAAATCATCCAGGGAATTTACCAGGCAAAAAACATATTCCCCCTCATTCAATTTTGGGGTCATGTTTTTTAATAACGAAGTGATATTTGTTTCGCCGTTCATAATCAAATAAAAGTTTACTAAAAAGCCCCGCTAATTTACATCAGCGGGGCTTAAAGGATTTAATTATTTAACGCTTATTTAGCTTCTTCAGATTTTTTAACTTTCCGGGCTTTGTTTTCAGCGCCTTCCAGTTGTTCTTTCAGTTGTGCTAATACGCTCAAGTCACCTAAAGTTGATTTTTCAACCGAATCTTTCACTTTTTTCACCGCGTTGGTAGCTGATTTAGCTTCTTTCTTGCGGGTTTCAAATTCCTGTACCCTGGCTTCGGCGCGTGCCTCTTCCCAAATACGTGAGTGTGAAATAACGATACGTTTGTTTTCCTTGTTAAATTCAATGATCTTGAACTCAGCAGCTTCTTCAGCTTTTAAGCTCTTGCCATCTTCCTTAACAATGTGTTTAACCGGCGCAAAGCCTTCAACACCATATGGTAAAGCAACAATAGCGCCTTTTTCGGTTACTTTTAATACGGTACCTTCATGTATTGAATCAATAGTGAAGATGGTTTCAAAAGTATCCCAAGGATTTTCTTCCAGTTGTTTGTGGCCGAGACTTAATTTGCGGTTTTCAACATCCAGCTCCAGTACGATCACATTTAATTTTTCACCAACTTTAGTGAATTCATTAGGGTGATTTACCTTTTTAGACCAAGAAAGGTCAGAGATGTGGATCAATCCGTCAATACCATCTTCCAGTTCAACAAACACACCAAAGTTGGTCATGTTTTTAACGGTAGCTATGTGCTGGGTACCTACTGCATATCTTGCAGCAGCGTTTTGCCATGGATCTGGCGTTAATTGTTTAATGCCTAACGACATTTTACGCTCATCGCGATCCAAAGTCAATACCTGTGCTTCTATCTCGTCGCCAACTTTAAGGAACTCCTGTGGGTTGCGTAAGTTTTGTGACCACGACATTTCTGATACGTGGATCAAACCTTCAACACCCGGGATGATCTCAAGGAATGCGCCGTAATCGGCAACAGTAACGATCCTGCCTTTAACCTTAGAGCCGATCTGGATGTTTTCATCCAAACTCTGCCAAGGATGCGGAGTTAATTGTTTTAAGCCCAGTGCAATACGTTTTTTCTCATCATCAAAGTCAAGTACAACCACATTGATCTTCTGATCTAATGCCAGTATTTCTCTTGGATGCTCAATACGTCCCCATGAAATATCGGTAATGTGCAGTAAGCCGTCAACACCACCTAAGTCGATGAATACACCAAAGTCTGTAATGTTTTTAACGGTACCTTCCAATACCTGGCCTTTTTCCAATTTGGCCACGATTTCAGTTTTTTGGTTTTCCAAATCGTCTTCGATCAGCACTTTGTGCGATACCACTACGTTTTTAAACTCGTGGTTGATCTTAACAACTTTGAATTCCATTGTTTTGCCCACATAGATGTCATAATCCCTAATAGGCTTAATGTCAATCTGTGAGCCTGGTAAAAAGGCTTCAACGCCCATTATATCTACAATCAAACCACCTTTGGTCCTGCTTTTCACAAAACCGGTGATGATTTCGTCATTATCCAAAGCCGAATTAATTCTTTCCCATGATTTTTGGGTTTTTGCACGTTTGCGCGAAAGCACCAACTGACCGTTAGCATCTTCCTGCGATTCAACAAAAACTTCCACTGTGTCACCTATCTTAAGATCAGGTGTATCACGGAATTCGGATAGTGATACTAAACCGTCGGATTTAAAACCGATGTTCAATACTACGTCCTTACTGTTAACATTTACAACTGTACCGGTAATGATCTCGCCTTTGTTGATAGAACTGAAAGTCCCGTCATACATTTTTTCAAATTTTTCGCGGTCATCATCGCTGTAGTTGCCAAATTTTTTGTCATCAGCATCCCAGTCGAAATCTTCGCGTGGGGCTGCAATTTGTGACTTGATCTCTTCGATCGAAATTGAATCAGCTTCTGATTCAATAGTTTCTTTTTCCTGGGTTGCTGTAACTACGTCGAGTTCAGCTTCCTTAGCTTTTAATTCTTTTTCTGCTTCTTGCTTTTTTGCCATTAAATAATTTTTCTCCTTTTCCCGCAATATAATTGGGACTGCAAAGGTACGGATATAATTTTAGTTCAAAAAAAATAATTTAATGTTAAATGATGGTTTTTAGGGGTTTTCGCGAAGAAAAATCATCATTTGTCTATTGTGAAACTATAAAACTGCAAGGAATAGGGGTAATTTTCATTATTACATTCAATTAAACAGCATTGAGTATTTCAAATTTAGATATTGCGCAATACTAAACTACGATCAATTTTTCTTCGATCTCGTCAAAAATCAGCATGAAATCATTTAACAAATTTGCTCTGTAGGCAAATAACACTTCATTCATTTTATCTTCCTGCTCCTCTGTGAAAGGGTCTTGCCACACCCGCATGCAAATACGTTTTAAGGCGTAAGCTATTTTTTTTGTTTCGGCATAGGTGTCCAGGTAACGGCTTTTTTTAAATTTTTCAAAAAATCTGAAAAATACGTCGGTATCCTTTAAGCCCGAGAAAGTTAAAAATTCATGAATCACATCATCAGCGCATGTGGTTAAATGGTCGTAAAAGTCATTAACAATTACTTTCCTGGTAGTAAGCAACAGGTTATCCAATATCAACTCAAGAGCGATGTGCCCCAGGAAAAAAGGTTTTACAGGCGAACCCTCGATGGCCGGCAGCAATAAATTTTTCAGATGATGTGAGCGGGTGATAAAGAAGTCGGAGGAGTGAAAATAGCGGTCCACCTCAAGGTGTTTGTTCCATCCCTGTATAATAGAATTGATATAGTTATCCGGGTGATGTAATTTTTCCGGGTGCAGAATGATGTGTTTATCAGCATTTTTTAAAAGGTCAGGAAGCACCGTACCTAATATATAGTAGCAGTTGCCGGTTTTCCGCTCGAAATAAAAGTGCGATAGAAAATTCATAGTGATGCCTTTGCAAAATACCCTGATTAACCCAATTTACAAAAATATTATTGTGATTACACCGATTATAATAAAATGATTACACCGATTTGATTTTGGGATTACACTGATTATTGAAGAATGATTATACCGGGTAATTAGATTAGCATTTTATAGGCAAAGCTTACGCACCCGATTATTCTGTTATATTTGCAATTTTTGAATGGATAAAATGAATTTTGTTGAAGAATTGCGTTGGCGCGGCATGCTGCACGATATTATGCCCGGAACCGAAGAACTATTAAAAAAGGGCATGGCATCAGGATATATAGGTTTTGATCCTACTGCCGATTCGCTTCACGTTGGCAGCCTGGCCCAGATAATGACACTGATCCATTTTCAGCGGGCGGGGCATAAGCCTTTTGCGTTAGTGGGCGGTGCCACCGGTATGGTTGGCGATCCTTCGGGGAAATCGCAGGAACGTAATTTATTATCCGAAGATGTTTTGCAGCTTAATCTTAGCGGCATACAAAAGCAATTGGAGAAATTTCTGGACTTTGATTGCGGTGCAAACAGCGCGCAGATGGTAAATAATTACGACTGGTTTAAGAATTTTACTTTTTTAGATTTTATCCGCGAGGTGGGTAAACACATTACGGTAAACTATATGATGGCCAAAGATTCTGTGAAAAACCGTATCAACGGCGATACAGGTATGTCATTCACTGAATTTACATATCAGTTGGTGCAGGGATATGATTTTTACTATTTGTGGAAACATTATCAGTGTGTATTGCAAATGGGTGGTTCTGATCAGTGGGGCAATATTGTTACAGGCACAGAACTTATCCGTCGCAAGGATGCCGGCGAAGCGTACGCACTCACCACGCAACTGATAAAAAAATCCGATGGCGCCAAGTTTGGTAAAAGTGAGGGCGGCAATATATGGCTTGATCCGGAGAAAACATCACCCTATAAATTCTACCAGTTTTGGTTAAATACCAGCGATGAGGACGCCAAAACCTATATCAGGATATTTACTCTGTTTGATAGAGAAACAATAGAAATGTTAGAAGGCGAGCATAATGTTGCACCCCATTTGCGGACGCTGCAAAAAGCGTTGGCAAAGGATATCACAATACGCACACACGGCGAAGTTGAATATGAGAAGGCTATCAAGTCATCGGAATTTCTGTTTGGCAATACGGGTATTGAATTTTTAAACGAATTGAATGAGGCTGAAACACTTGCTTTGTTTGAAGGCGTACCTAACTTTAAAGTGGCACTAAGTGAACTTGCAGAAAGCATAAACATCGTTGACCTCCTTGGAGCAAAAACCGCAGTGTTTCCATCTAAAGGTGAAGCAAAAAAAATGATACAGGGAGGTGGTGTAGCTATAAACAAAACTAAAGCAGACGCCCTTGAAGCCATTTTTAACGCCAGTAATTTAATAAACGATAAATTTATAGTGGTACAAAAGGGTAAGAAAAACTATTTTTTGATTATTGCAGAATAAATTTGCAAATACGACAAAAAGTAATTATTTTTGGATAAATGTCGCAGAAGT
>JANYAB010000055.1 GCA_025355225.1 Bacteroidota bacterium | reverse complement strand
ATCACAGCGCACTCCATGATCGAAACCATTGAATTCCCATATAGCAAAAACTCTGCTTTTTTAGGGGTGTTGCTGCCGCTTGTTTTCTTTGGGATCACTTTTAACAATCTTAGATATTCCTTTATTGCGCATTATTATATTAGTGTGATCATCATTGGCCTGGCTGATACGGTGTTCCTCGCGCTGTTTCTTTTTGTGATAATAAAACGTTTGCTTCCCGCCTTAAGAAATGAAGTCGCCCTGGAACTTAATGAAGAGGGCATTGTAGATTATTTACGCAACATCGTTATAGAATGGAACGATGTGAAGGACATTAACCTGGAATCCGGCAGAAATTCCTCGAAAATGGTGATCGATTTGAAAGAGGAAACGGAATACGGCACACAGATCGCCATCTCATTAAGATGGATAGCAGGGAAGGATCTGGAGATTTGCCAAACTACTATGGCTTATTTTGAGGAAGTTAGCGGGTTATCGTAGCAGATTAAACTTACGAAGTTTTAAAAACTTCGTAAGTTTTGCTAAAATTCCTTAAATTTGAATATGACAACCCAATTCATCACCAACGACAAGGGCGAAAAAACAGCGGTAATTATACCTATTACAGAGTATGAGAATTTTTTGCATCAGCATCATTTAAATCTGGAATTAACTGATGAATACAAAACGATGATCGATACCATGCTTGAACAGGAGGATAACGGAAAAGCCCAATACGTTTCACTTACAAGTATCAAAGATCGGTTTCAGCGTAAATGAGCTATAGCCTTATTTTCAGAATTGAAGCCGAAAAAGATTTAGAAGACATTCAGGATTATTATAATAAAATATTACCCTCCATTACTGATAATTTCTTTATTGAATTTTTTGAAACAATGGACTTCATCGAAGATGAACCTAAATTGTTTCAGGTTAGATACAGAGGAATAAGAATTGCTCCTTTATATCGATTTCCTTACGGTATTCATTATAAAGAAACCAAGAATAAAATAGTAGTTTACCGTGTGCTTCATACAAAAAGGTATTTTAAATAGCAGATCAAAAACTTACGAAGTTTAACTCGGAATTGTTTGTTTTTAATGGCCTCGTCGAGCGCTACGCCGTTTAAAAACTTTGTAAGTTTCGGCTTAATCAAAGCTTTTTTATCAACTCTCCCAAAACCTTAAAGCTTTTTTCCACTACATCATCATAAGGTATTCCAAAGCTGATACGTAAAAAATTGGTGAAACGGGCATCGGTACTAAAAATCTGACCTGGGGCAATGCTGATGTTTTGTTCGATAGCTGCCTGGTACAGTTCAAATGCGTTGATACTTTTATCAAGCTCGATCCATAAGGCATAGCCTCCCTGCGGCCGGCTTATTTTGGTATTTGCTGGAAAATGGGTAGCTATAGCCTGTATATAGCGAAGACATTGCGTATACAGTGCCTTGCGCAGGTTGCGCATATGCAGATCATAACGTCCTGTTTCAAAAAAATGGCCGATAGCCGCCTGCGTGGGTGTGGCCGAGCTTATGGTGTGCATCATTTTGATATTGATGATCTGGTCTTTAAACCTGCCCGGTATGCACCACCCAACCCGGTAACCCGGCGCCAGTGATTTTGAAACGGAGGAACATAACATTACCCAGCCTTCAGTATCAAAGCTTTTACAGGTGCGCGGCCTGCTTTTGCCGAAATAAATTTCGCCGTAAATATCATCCTCTATCAACGGTATCTTCCTGCTGGTTAACAAAGCGACGAGTTGTTTTTTGCGCTCGTCGGGCATACAGCAACCTACAGGATTGCTAAAATTGGTCACAAAAAGGCAGGCTTTTATATCCACCTTATCCATCGCCTGCGCTAAGTATTCAATATCGACGCCCGTTTCCGGATGAACCGGTATTTCCAGCACGTTTAGGTCGAGGCTTAGCATTACATTAAATATGCCGAAATAGGTAGGGCTTTCGATAGCCACGGTATCCCCCGGTTTGGTAAGCGCCCTAAGGCAGAATACAAGCGCCTCCATGCATCCTTGCGTGGTTACTACCTCATTTTCCGTAATATTGCCACCCCAGGTAAAAGCGTTTTTAGCAATTTGTTTTCGCAGGGAGACGTTTCCCTGCAGATTTTCGTAGTTGCTATTGCCCGACGGACTTTTACGAATGGCCTCTATCATGGATTTGCTGAGCTTAGCAAGCGGTATTAAGCTCAAATGAGGGGATGCGCGTGATAAACGCAACACACTATCTTCCGTCATGTTTTGGTAAACCATCGCTATCATTTGTCCTACACTGGCTTGTTCTATCTTCTTTAGCGGGGGTTTGTTTTCAGGAGCTTTTGCGAAACGGGCCGGCGAAAATTTAACGTAGTAACCTGATTTTGGCCTCGCCTCAATCATTCCCATATTCTCCAGCTCAACATAAGCCTTGTAAGCAGTGCTGATACTAATACCCTGCTCATTACTTAATGCCCTGACAGATGGCAGCTTATCGCCGCATTTCAGCAGGTTTTGTTTGATCTGTTTCTCTATTCGCGTTGCGATCTGCGCGTATAAAAAATCATTTTCGGGGGTTTCGACTAATTTTTCCATCTCATCTGTTATGGTCAAAATTAATAAAACTGAATCTGTTTTGCTATAGATAGAAGCTTTTATTTTGTACTGATCTTAATTTATTAAAAAATGGAACTTCAAATAATTGATTATCAACCTGAATATCAGCCCTACTTTGAAAAATTCAACAAAGCATGGCTCGAAGAATTTTTCGTTGTGGAGCCTTTTGATAAATGGGTGTTGGAGCAACCGGAAGAGGCGATCATAAAGAACGGCGGCAAGATCTATTTTGCAGCGTCCGGCGCAACTATAGTTGGTACCGTGGCCCTGCGTTTTATTGAAGAGGGTGTTTATGAAATGACTAAAATGGCGGTTGACAGCGCCTACCGTGGAGCAGGTGCAGGTCAGTTTTTATGCCAAACCGCTATTGAAAAAGCAAGAGAATTGGGAGTAAAAAAATTGGTGCTTTTCTCCAATAGGGTGTTGAAAAATGCCGTTCACATTTACCAAAAAATGGGGTTTATAGAAATACCTGTGGAACCCGGCACCTATAAACGGGCTGACATTATGATGGAGATGGATTTAAGCCGTAAGCATTCCTTTTGCCTCACCCAACCCTCTCCAAAGGAGAGGGCTTAGAATGTGCCTAACTACAGACATTAAGTAATATTAATCAAATCGATACAATGGAAATTACGGCAATGAGC
>JANYAB010000543.1 GCA_025355225.1 Bacteroidota bacterium | reverse complement strand
GGACTTTTCACCGGGGTGCACCTGTTTTTTATATGCACCTCGCTGGTGATGCTGACGGGCTTGTTTTTAGTTGCCTTTGCTAAGGAAAAGATCGAAGACGAGCAAATATGGCAGATCCGCCTGGATTCGCTTCGCTGGGCGATCTACATCAACTACCTGATCCTGATCATCAGCCTCGTATTTATAGAAGACGTCGGCCACATGCTCGAATTAAATTTATGGGTTCCGCTCCTGTTTTTCATCTTACGTTTCAGGTGGGTTATTTTTCGCCTTAACCGTTCACTAAGCCGGGAGGATTGAACTATGAAAAATAATATACGCGTTGAACGCGCCATAAAAAATATTACCCAGGCTGATCTGGCCGAAAAGGTGGGGGTATCGCGGCAAACCATCAACACCATCGAGAGCAATAAATATGTACCTTCAACTTTGCTGGCCTTAAAAATTGCGCGGACATTCGGCAAACCGCTCGAAGATATATTTATGCTGGAAGATGGCGATTGAAGAGAGAGTCAAGAAGTAAGAATCAGGAGTTAAGACAAAAAGCTCATTCAAAATGACTCAGAAAACAACCTTTGTACCTCAGTTGATCATCGGCCACGGGGTTACAGATATCAGCTTTTATACCAATGCTTTTGGCGCTAAGGAATTGCAGCGGTGGAGTAATGACGACGGCAGCATCCATGTTGCTGAACTGGAAATTGATGGCGCCATGTTCTATTTACATGAGGAGGCAAAGCGGGACAGCAATTCAAGTTCTGGAAATGCTGCGAGTTTAAGTCCGGGTATGGCCAGCGGCACAACGGTAATTGTAGGCCTCATCGTTGATGACGTACATGCTGTATTTGACCGGGCCGTTGCAGCAGGAGCAAAAATAATTTCCCCGGTAACAGGCCACGACTACAAATATCGCCAGGGAGACCTGATTGATCCTTTTGGCCACTATTGGCTGACTGAAAAAATATTGAGTTAACGAAGTATCATTCTTTAAATTATAAAAACAATGGCAAACACTAATGGACCCACATACGGCAACGGCAAAATATGTTATGTCGAAATTCCAGCCATCAATATTGAAGAGTCAGCCGCCTTTTATAGTAAAATTTTCGGCTGGACAATCCGGACACGCAGTAATGGCAGTATCGCCTTTGATGATGGCATAGGTGAAGTAAGCGGCACTTGGGTATTAAACAGAAAGCCAGCTACAGAACCAGGCTTGCTGATCTCCGTTATGGTTGATAGTATCGAAGAAACAATTGAAACAATTGTTGCCAATGGAAGTAAAATAGTGAATCGAATAAACATTGGGGAAACGGAGTTTATTGCCTGGTTTACCGATCCGGCGGGTAATGTGATCGGTCTTTACCAGCATCCCGGCGGCGGCAACGGAAAAATATGTTACCTGGAGATCCCCGCAGAAGACATTAATCGCTCTGCCGATTTCTATAAAGCTGTTTTCAATTGGCCCCTCAGGGATAAGGGCACCGAAAATGTAGCTTTTGATGACGGTGTGGGCGTAGTTAGCGGCATGTGGACCTTAGGACGAAAACCTTCAACCGAACCCGGCCTGCTGATCTATGTGATGATGGATAGCGTTGCTGACACTGTGGAGGTGGTAATAGCTAATGGCGGCAAAATAGTGCAACCCATAGGCATGGATGCACCCGAAATTACGGCGCGATTCAGCGATCCGGCTGGCAATGTCCTGGGGTTATATCAGGAGCCGGGATAGCATCAATCGATAAATAATTATAATTCTGTTCCTATTTCAATCAACCCATTTTATGTCACATAATCTTGAAATAAACACTAAGCATATCCTTGAAAATACCAAAGCAATTTTGCTGGTAGATTGGCCGAGCCCTGAAGTTCCCCGCTCCTTACTGAAAGCCGGGTTTATTGTTTTTGGTTATTCGCCCGATCGTTACTCGGCCATTGAACTGGATGACAACGAAAATCTTGTCTTCAGGAAACTTGATGATCAACCGGATTCGGTAGACATTGTGAATGTTTTTCGCCCGGAAGAAGAACACGCCGGTATTATTAATAGTCGAGTTTTGCCGCTTAAAGCAAAAGTATTGTGGCTGCATCCCCCGGTAAAGTCCGCCAGTACCGCTGCCCTTGCTGCAGAGTATGGACTTGTCTTCGTTGAGGGCATAGATATTGCTGAGGTGGCGCGGATTATTGATGGAAATTAAAATTAATTAACATGGAAGAAAAGCATGAAAGAATCAGGAGAAGGTAATGGCTTAATTTTATTGTTTTAGAAGAGCGAATTTTCGTAACTTTATATTTGCATAATATCCGGCGATAGGGATGTTGTTTATTAAGACAAAAAACAGAGATAATTACTATGATAACGCCACAATATACATACGACAATACCGGTAACAAAGTTGGCGTATTTCTGGCTATTGAAGACTGGTATCAACTTAAACAAATACCGGGAGTAGAGGAACTATCTGAAACAGACATGGCCGTGCCTGAGTGGCAGATAGAAATGGGAAAAAGGGAATTGCAAAATATATCCAATGGTACCACCGAATTAATGGAATGGAGCGAAGCTAAAAAGCAATTCAAGCTGTAACAGCCCATGCCGTATGCTATTTTCACCACGACCAATGCAAGGCTGGATATACAGGATGCTATTGATTGGGAGAACAAACGTAAACCGGGTTTGGCTAAACGTTTTTTAGAAGACCTGGAACAAAAATTATCGGCTGTTGTCGATGCGCCATATATTTGCAGCATTCGTTACGAAAATGTGAGGTGCGCGGTTACCAATGTTTTCCAATACCTCATTCATTATACCATCGATGACACCGGTCAGCAAATTATTATTCTCCGTGTTCTTCATACCTCCAGGAAACCAACATGGTAAGTGGGATGTGAAATATATCGTTGATTAAACGTCAAGACCCGATTATTTTCAAATAAGGTTTTTGCGTGCTTTTAGTCTTTCTGCTTTCAGCTCAAAGAAAAACTATCTTTGCCCCATGCGTTTTGATATCATCACCGTTTTGCCCGCTTTGCTGGAAAGCCCTTTTGCACATTCCATTTTGCAGCGTGCACAAAAAAAGGGCATTGCCGAAATACAGGTGCATAACCTGCGTGAATATGCCCCCAACAAGCAAAAAAGCGTAGACGATTACCCCTACGGTGGAGGTAGCGGTATGGTAATGACGATAGAGCCCTTTGCCAAATGTATTGAAAAGCTCAAAGCAGACAGAGATTACGATGAGGTGATCTTTATGTCACCGGATGGTGAAACGCTGAACCAGAAGATAGCTAACCAACTATCCGGTAAAAAAAATATTATTATTCTTTGCGGCCATTACAAAGGCATAGACCAGCGGATACGCGATATTTTTGTGACACGCGAAATCTCCGTCGGCGATTATGTATTGTCGGGAGGCGAGTTACCGGCGGCAGTGTTAGTGGATGCGGTGGTAAGGCTGATCCCAGGTGTGCTGAGTGACGAAACCTCGGCCTTATCCGATTCCTTCCAGGATGACCTTTTGGATGCACCTGTATATACACGTCCTGCCGATTGGAACGGTCATAAAGTGCCGGATATTTTATTGAGCGGTAACACACCCGAGATAGAAAAATGGCGTTTTGAACAGGCTGTTGAGCGGACAAAAACAAGACGGCCGGATTTGCTGAAATAATAA
>JANYAB010000508.1 GCA_025355225.1 Bacteroidota bacterium | reverse complement strand
GTAAAAATCAGATACGAATTGCGGAAACAGAGAAATATCCACATGTCACTTTCTTCTTTTCCGGCGGGCGCGAGAAAGAATTCGCAAACGAAAAAAGGTTGTTGATCCCATCGCCCAAGGTGGCCACCTATGACCTGCAGCCTGAAATGAGTGCGAAAGGCATACGCGATGCCATAATTCCTGAGTTAGAAAGTGGCTGGCCCGATTTTGTGGTTCTTAACTTTGCCAATACGGATATGGTGGGCCATACCGGCGTGTTTGACGCTGTGGTTAAAGCCGCAGAGACGGTTGACAAGTGCACTAAGGAAGTCGTGGAAACCGGCATTAAAAATGGCTATTCATTTATTATCATTGCCGACCACGGTAACGCAGATTACATGATCAATGATGATGGTTCTCCTAATACTGCGCACACCACTAATTTGGTTCCCTGCATAGTAATAGACGACGACATTAAACAGGTAAAGGACGGCAAGCTGGGAGATATTGCCCCTACTGTTCTGAATATTTTGGGAGTTGAAATACCCGAAGAAATGAGCGGCGATGTGTTGGTATAAACTATCGTGTAAAAGATTGGCGCTTTTATTGCCTGGCTTTATTTTATTGTTGGGAAGTATCCAATCATGTAAACAGGATAGCGATAGCAAAAGTTCGAAAATGATTTTTTTTGATCTGAAAGACTATTTCAGGACCGAAGCCAAACGTCTTGCCAAACAAAATCCCGTAATTAATAAAACGGCTGTCCGCAATGCAACTTCTGAGACTAAAAAAGTACATATACCAAACTGGGAAACAGAATTAAGCCTGTTCACCGAATCGGATATTAACAAACCTGCCTGGAAGGCAAGCTACAACGTACTAAGCACAGATGATTTCATTATCTATAAGGCCCTGGATCCTGCACTAATATTGAGAACGCGCAAGATCGTTATAAAAAGAAGCGGCAACAAGATTCGATGGATCCTGATCTATAACCATACAAAAAACAAATTGTATGAAACAACAGAAAAACTTAGTTATTTTCCCGATTCGCTTTATTTAATTGAAAAAATGCAACGAGTGAGATTATTGGGAACCGACAGATACCGCATTAGCGGAGCCTTTAATTAATGATGCCCGGTGGCACTAAATAATTTTTGTTTTGATACTTCTATCAATGAAGCAATATCCTGCCTGCTGGGATTATCATTTAAAACCTTTTCCAGGTCGGAAATGGACGCCTTTAAAGAATTTATCCCGCGGTTTTTATCATAAAAACGTGTATTGGTCTGCAACTTAAATTCACCGTATTCACGGTACGCTATGCCCCTGTTTTGATAAAACTTAATATTATTTTCAGTGTCATTCGGATCAATTACAATTGCTTTGGTAAAATCAACAATTGCGCCTAAAAGATACTTTTCCTTATCGGCATCAGATAGCTGGCTGTCTTTGGCCAGGTAGCTCTTTGCCCTTGCTCTGTAATAATAAGCTGAACCATCGGCAGGTTTAATGGCTATTACCCGGGTATATGCCGCAATTGATTTTTTATAATTTTCGCTGTGATAATAAGAATAGCCGAGCATCCAAAGTGCGCTGGCATTAGTAGAGTCAATAATACATGACCTTTCAAGATGATTGACAGCCGTTTTAAAGTCTCCGTCGAAGAAAGCCTGCTGTCCCAATTTAAAGTAAGCATTTTGGGCCACCGCTAAATTAAACGAAGATATTATCAAAAAAGATAGAATAACCGATACCTTCATCAAGAGTTTTGCTCGTGTAACAAAAATAATAAACTTTTCCTTGTGTTCTTATAAACTAATTTTATATAAAATTATTATATCAACATACTATTTTGTTGAAAAATACCGTTTGTTAATAATTCGCACCCCGATTACAAAAATGGGCTGACTTTTTTTCACCTTCTTTAATATTCATCATTTTTAAAAAAAAAGACATCAATTAACGTAAATTGCATGTAATCATCCATTTATAGATAGTAAACATCTATTCACGGCTGTTACACAACATCTTGGCACATGTCTTGAACTATAATTAATATGCATGCGGCATAGTTGGTTTTGCTTGTATACATTATTACTGTAATTTTGCAGGCTGACATTATGACGTTTTTTAAACAGACAGAAAGGGTATTTGATGAGTTTTGATCCATTTGATTTTAAAAATGCATTACCAATTATAAACGAAGATTCCGAGTTTTTCCCTCTGATGTCGTCAGAGGATGAAGAAGAAATGAATAACGAGCAAGTTCCCGAGATTTTGTCCATATTGCCTTTGCGCAATACGGTATTGTTTCCGGGTGTTGTTATTCCTATTACGGTAGGCAGAGACAAATCGATCAAACTGATACGGGATGCCAATAAAGGGAAGCGCATGATAGGTGTGGTTGCCCAGCAGGATGTAGCCATCGAAGATCCTACCTTTAGTCAGCTTAATAAAGTTGGCACGATAGCGCTCATCATCAAAATGCTTCAAATGCCCGATGGCAACACTACTGTAATTCTCCAGGGGAAAAAACGCTTTGTTTTAAAAGAAGAGGTTCAAAGCGAGCCTTATATAAAAGCGATAATTGAACCTTTTAAGGAAATAAAGCCGAAGGAAGATAAAGAATTTAAAGCCATGGTTTCGTCTATTAAAGATATGGCCATGAGTATCATTCAGTTTTCTCCTAACATTCCAAGCGAAGCGGGCATTGCTATACGTAATATCGAAAGCACTTCATTTTTGATCAATTTTATCTCTTCAAACATGAATGCCGATATGGCTGCCAAACAACAACTGCTCGAAGTAGCCAACCTGCGCGAAAGGACAAAATTAGTATTAGAACATCTCACGCTCGACCTGCAAATGCTGGAGTTGAAAAACCAGATACAGAGTAAGGTACGTGTTGACCTGGATAAGCAGCAGCGGGATTATTTTTTAAACCAGCAATTAAAAACCATACAGGAAGAACTTGGCGGAAACTCCCCTGATCTTGAAATTGAAGATATACGTAAGAGAGCAGTAAAAAAGAAGTGGGGTAAGGAAGTTCAGGATCATTTTAACAAGGAACTTGAAAAATTGGTACGGACTAATCCTGCGGCCGCCGATTACTCCGTGCAAATCAATTATCTTGAATTGTTGCTTGATTTGCCCTGGAACGAGTTCACCAAAGATAATTTCGACCTTAAGCGCGCGCAAAAAGTGCTGGACAGGGATCACTTTGGATTGGATAAGGTAAAACAGCGTATTATCGAATACCTGGCTGTGCTTAAGCTAAAACACAACATGAAGGCACCCATCCTGTGCCTGGTTGGGCCGCCGGGAGTTGGTAAAACATCATTAGGTAAATCCATTGCCAAAGCGTTGGGTCGCCGGTACGTACGTATGGCTTTGGGTGGCATTCGTGACGAGGCTGAAATAAGGGGGCACCGTAAGACCTACA
>JANYAB010000500.1 GCA_025355225.1 Bacteroidota bacterium | reverse complement strand
CATTGGAATAATAAGAAAAGACGAATTTTAAGGGTAGGTAGTATTAGAGAGGATTCTCTTATGAAGTTAATTAGATGGATGGACAGCAGCTATAAAAATGTAAAACTTAAACAAACAAAAGATTCCATAAAATTTGAAGTTACCCCACATCAGCCGCCGATACCACGGGTCAAATTTGTAAAATTTCCACCCCCCGCTAATTAGCTACTGTTTTTTTAGTAACCCCATTTGCACATCCATAATCTGTACATCCCCAATAGCCGATCTAAAGTTGCCTATTTTTGCGAAATCTGTGGGAGAACTTGAGATGGGCAAACTTTAGAATATATTCTTTCTTAGGTTGAATTTGTATATTTGTATGTGAGCAGCTCAATAATATATGAAAAGATCCGACAGACGGTACAGTCTAATTTACCGGGTTCCCGTGTTTTGCTGTTTGGCTCCCGTGCACGCGGTGACCAGGATCGCTTCAGCGATTATGATCTGTTGATCATCACGCCATTTACTTTCACTCCATTGGAAAAAATACATTGGAGCACTCGGCTTGACCGCGCAATTGTTGAGGCAGTTCAGATACCTGTTGATTTATTGCTTAGTAGTGAGGAAGAAGTACGCAAGAAAAAAGAACTACCCGGCCATATTATCCGTTCAGCTATTAGGGAGGGAATTACTTTATGACCCCTGCAATGAGGGCTTATCTTGAAGTAATATTTTCCTAATATTTTTAGTAATTATAGCTAAACATCCCGATTTTAATCTGCACATTTGCACATCAAAAATCTGCACATCCAATAATGGCTAAATCGAAAGTCGCCTATTTCTGTCAAAGCTGTGGTTTTGAATCACCTAAATGGCTTGGTAAATGTCCGTCATGCGGGCAATGGAATACTTTGGTTGAAGAAATCATTGAAAAAGGCAATGCTGTTGTTCCGACATGGAAAACAAACTCCACTACTACCCAGCGTGCAAATAAACCTGTACAGGTCTCTGATATAACATTCGACGAGGAGCAGCGTATGCTGACTCCCGACAAAGAGTTTAACCGGGTTTTAGGCGGCGGCATTGTAGCTGGCTCATTGGTACTTATCGGCGGTGAACCCGGCATAGGCAAATCAACATTAATGCTCCAGCTTGCCCTTAATATGCCTAATGTTAAAGTGTTGTACGTTTCGGGCGAGGAAAGCGAAAGGCAAATAAAAATGCGCGCAGAAAGACTTACAACTCCCCCTTTAGGGGGTGGGGGGGCTTGTTTTATATTGACAGAAACCTCTACCCAAAATATATTTAAGCAGATAGAGCAATTGGAGCCCGACCTGGTGGTGATCGACTCCATACAGACACTGTATTCCGCTCACATTGAATCAACACCGGGGAGTGTTTCGCAGGTGAGGGAATGCACAGCCGAATTGCTTCGGTTTGCCAAGGAGTCGGGTACACCTGTATTCCTGATTGGCCATATAACCAAGGATGGGATGATCGCAGGCCCTAAAATACTCGAACACATGGTTGATACCGTTTTGCAATTTGAAGGCGACAGGCACCATGTTTACCGTATTTTACGGACGGTTAAAAACCGTTTTGGATCGGCATCTGAATTAGGCATTTATGAAATGCTTGGCGAGGGTCTCCGCGAAGTATCTAACCCGTCCGAAATTTTACTTTCCCAGCGGGATGAACCACTAAGCGGCATCACTATTTCGGCAACACTTGAAGGGATGCGCCCGATGCTGATAGAAACCCAGGCATTAGTGAGCACCTCGGCATACGGAACCCCGCAGCGAACCGCAACTGGCTTTGATACACGCCGCATGAGCATGCTGCTGGCAGTACTCGAAAAGCGCTGCGGTTTTAAACTGGGTGCAAAGGATGTATTTCTGAACATCACGGGTGGCATACGCGTTGAAGACCCCGCAATTGATTTGGGCCTTGCTGCTGCTATCATTTCTTCGCATGAGGATATCCCCATACCCTTTAAAACTTGTTTCGCAGGCGAGATTGGTTTATCAGGCGAGATCAGGGCAGTAAACCGCGTGGAGCAACGCATTGCCGAAGCGCAAAAGCTTGGGTTTGAGCAAATATTTATATCAAAATACAACCTCGCTTCTGGTGGCAAGGATAAAAAACGGATCGATTTGTCCCGTTATAATATAGCCGTTAAAACAGTTGGCAACATAGAAGAAGTATTCGGCTTGTTATTTGGCTGATCTAAAACACACACAAAACTATGAATACAAAGTTGATCATGACCATAAGCGCTATAATCCTTGCGGCAATAGGAATAAGCCTGATCTTTCTTCCCGACGAGATAGCCGGTTTCATCGGCATTGGTTCCTCAAAAACCTTTCAGTTAATATTACAATTGTTGGGCGCACTGTTTTTTGCATTTGCTATGCTTAACTGGATGGCTAAAGGCAGTATTATTGGGGGCATTTATAACAGGCCATTAACGATAGCTAATTTTACGCACTTTGCTATTGGCGGGCTTGGCTTAATTAAAGCGCTGATGAATGACCATAGCCTTCACTATGCAGTTTGGATATTAGCTTCTATTTATACAATTTTTGCTTTATTGTTTGGAATACTATTTACCCGCCACCCAGCAAGTGACACAAGTGATAAATGAAAGGCACGGAAAGCACTGTTAGTATGTCCGGCTTAATTACCTGATTCCGTTATAAAGTCAGATTTGCGAAGTTTTAAAAACCTCGCAAATCGACTTCCGACTTCCGACTTCCGAAATTAGTTCGCGTCCGTAACTACTATCTTACGAATCCTGTTATTGTTGAAGTCGGCAACATAAATATTACCTTGTAAATCAATACTTATGCCTTGAGGTACATTGAATTGGGCGGCTGAACCGACCCCATCAGCAAAGCCTTCGACATTTGTGTTTCCTGCCAAAACATAAAGCACCTTTGCAGCAGTCACCTCAATTATTCGCCCCGATTCGTCAGTTACGTATAAATTCCCTTGCAGATCGATAGTTATCCCCACTGGGTTGCCAAGCAGCGTCGATTGACCCGGACCACCGGCTACGGTGGTGACCACCGCGGCGGGAGTGATCTCGCGGATAGCACTATTTCCCCCATCGGCCACAAAAATATTACCTGTGGCATCGATAGTTATTCCATTAGGGTTATTAAACAGGGCATTTACACCGGTAGTGGTATTAACCGTAGCATTTACATAACCAGCTTGTTTGGTACCCGCAATAGTGCTAACTACACCAGCTGATGTAATTTTACGAATCATATTATTATTGTGGTCGGCTACATAAAAGTTCCCTTGCTTATCCATCGCGATCCCTGCCGGACTGTTAAACTCGGCGGCAGTGGCTGCTCCATCAATATAACCGGCAGTCGTATTACCTGCAAGGGTGCTAACTAGCCCTGCGGCGGTAATCTCGCGGATCACGTTATTTCCAAAATCAGCCACATAAACATTTCCCTGGGCATCAACTGTAAGGCCCTCCGGTCCATAGAATTCAGCGTTAGCTGCCGGTCCGTCTGCGTATCCTGCTATGCCATTACCAGCCAGTGTTGTTACAGTTCCATCGGAAGCGATCTTCCTGATACGGTTATTAAAAGTATCAGATACATAAATATTCCCCTGGGCATCAACAGCAATGCCTTCAGGATTGTTAAATTGAGCACCTGCACCTGTTCCGTCCATATAACCAGCAGTTGCATTGCCGGCAAAAGTTGTTACGGTGCCGAAAACTGCCGTCAATGTAGAGCCTGTCGTAAACTTCACTACACTCCCGTAACCGGTACCGAATGCATTGGTGGCATATGCCCTCAAATAATAGGTTGTCGAAGGGGTTAAACCGGTTATATTACTGGTAAATGTATAGCTGGTTGTAATTAGGGGATCTGTGGTCGCAATATCAGCCACTGTAGGTGTTTGGTTAGTTGTGCTGTAACAAACACCGTTGGCAGTAAGCGCCGAGCTGCCTATTGACGTAATGGTTCCTCCACTTTGCGCTGTAGTTGAGGTTACATCCAATATTACATCAGGTGTTGTAAGTGAAGGAATACTATTAGTAGTTGATGAAGGAGTTTTCTTACAGCCGGTTGCCAATAAAAAAACTAAAAATAATATGGATAAAATAGCTGATAGTAGAGTTCTTTTCATGTATAAATATTTATGGCAAACTTAGTTTTAATCTGTGTAAAGTGTAAATGAATTCAATAGTAGTTCAAAATTGTTACTTTAAAAATAGTTTAACAAATATTAACAAATGCACCCTGGTACATGTCCCGACTCATTTTTTAAACGCTTGTTCTGCCGTCACTAAATAGTCAAAATAAAGTTTTTGTTTAAAACCCCGGTAGGGGAAATTTGTTAATCTGTCTGATATGATAACTATACGATGAAAACAACCTCTTTATTACTTGCCCTGTTTTTTTCTTACGTTTTATTTTTATTTGCTCAAAAGCCAACGCAATCAACCATTTTTGGAGCCAGACCCGACACGGTTAGTGTGGTCAGTGCAAGCAACCTTGAAGCATTTATGGATAAGAAACCCCGGATTAGTACAACCATCAGGGGCAAAGTGATTAAAGTAACCCGGGTAAAAGGTGGCTGGTTCGACATAGATGCTGGGAATGGTAAAGTTATTAGCGCCCATTTTAGAGACTACAATATTAATATCCCCGCCAATATAAAGGGCAGGACGGTTATTGCAGAGGGCGTTGCACAAAAACAATTTATTGCAGATGATCAGCAGCATTTTGCCGGCGATACGGTCTCAGGGAAAAAACAGCAGAATGTAAAAACCAACCCAAAACGCAAGCTTACTTTTGAAGTTAAGGGAATGATGATTGAGAAATGATTTCTTATTTCGGATTTCGAATGTTCGATTTCGGATTTGCGAAAAAGGGCGAACGGTGTTTTAATATTGAACACCGAAGTTTGAATAATGAAGTGGGGCAACCGATTAAAACGGCGACTTCCTCGTTAAAACAATTGGCTTTAGATTAAGATCATTTGTAAAAAGCTCTCTTACCTTTTGTTCAATTTCGTTTTTATTTATTGTGCCGGAATTATTTCTGGACTTTAGATAACTTTCCTTTGAAATTTTGCCGGCCAAATCCCCTACCGTTTTCAGGTGAATTTCTTTCCCAAATTTCCCCGCGAGTTTAAGGCTGATAATAGAAGCCACCAATCCGGCCACCCCAACACGCCAATTATAAAAACATTCAATAATGGAAGCTGTAAATGTTAAAACAAACAGCCCGATTATCCACTGGCGGGGTTGCAACAAGTTAATTTTGAATCCTAATTCGCTTTCAATTTCTGATATTGTCTGGAGACGATTGTCCCTCGGGAATATTATAGATAGCTTTGTTTGAGGTTTTATCGTGCATTTCTCCGTTCCTGAAGCAGTGGCGATTGCATTCCTAAGCTTATAAAACGCCTGTTGCGTTGTGCAACTTTCAGAATGGTCCAGATTGATTTTGTTGATGATCAAATCACAAAGGGCGCCAAAGGTATCAACGTTTTGCAATCCCTCACTGTCAAATTTAATGTTAAATGATCTTTGTATTTTTGCTAAAACATCGCCAATATCTTCAGGATCGACATTATTTAACTTATAAATTTCTTCGCTCGTACTCACAGTCTCCGTAATACGACACTTTCTATGCCAATGTTTTTAAACTTTGGTAAGACATCAATTTGCAGGTAAGAATTTATTGATTATTTCTCATGCAAAAAACCTTTCACCTTTATCCTTTTGCCCTTAACCTTATCTACTTAAGTACATCGATTTTTCCTTATACAGGTGTCTGAAATAAGGATCTTCCAGGTTGGGTATAAAACGGATCGCTTCGCCGGTTGATTTCATTTCGGGGCCAAGCTCTTTATTTACTTCTGGGAATTTATCGAACGAGAACACCGGTTCCTTTATGGCAAAGCCCTTTAGCTTGCGCTCAATCGTAAAATCTTTAAGTTTGTTAACGCCCAGCATGATTTTAGCAGCGATATTGATATATGGCACATCGTAAGCTTTCGCGATGAAAGGGACTGTCCGTGATGCCCGGGGATTGGCTTCGATAACATATACCTTTTCATCTTTTATAGCAAACTGGATATTGCACAGGCCACGAACATTAAGCGCTTTGGCGATTTTAATTGTATGTTCTTCCATCTGACGGATCACGTTGGCCGACAGGTTGAACGGTGGCAACACTGCACTTGAATCGCCCGAATGTATACCGGCAGGTTCAATATGCTCCATAAGGCCGATGATATGTACATCATCGCCATCACTGATAGAATCAGATTCGGCTTCTTCGGCACGATCCAGGAAGTGGTCTATAAGTACCCGGTTTCCGGGTAAATTACGCAATAAGCTAACCACCGCTTTTTCCAGGTCCTCATCATTTATCACGATGCTCATGCCTTGTCCCCCCAGCACATAGCTTGGGCGCACCAGCACAGGATAGCCTACTTTGTGCGCTACTTCAATTGCCTCTTCCGCATTCTCGGCAACTCCGTAATTAGGATAAGGGATATTAAGTTCTTTTAGCAAATCAGAGAAACGGCCGCGGTCTTCAGCAATATCCATATTGTCGTAAGAGGTGCCAATGATCTTTATACCATGCTCATGCAGTTTCTCAGCCATTTTTAACGCAGTCTGGCCTCCCAGTTGTACAATTACGCCTTCAGGCTTTTCAAGTTCGATGATCTCGCGGACATGCTCCCAGAAAACAGGCTCGAAGTACAATTTGTCGGCCATGTTAAAATCGGTGGATACTGTCTCCGGGTTACAATTGATCATAATTGCTTCGTAACCCGATTCTTTCGCCGCTAATAAACCATGCACACAACTGTAATCAAACTCGATACCTTGTCCGATACGGTTAGGCCCTGATCCTAATACGATTATTTTTTTCTTGTCAGATACCTGCGATTCATTCTCACCCTCATAGGTTGAATAAAAATATGGCGTTTTTGCCTGGAACTCTGCAGCACAAGTATCAACCATTTTATAAACCCTACGGATGCCCAGGCCGGTACGGCGCTGATAAACATCTTCTTCCGTTACATTGCTTAACACATGAGCGATCTGCGCATCCGAAAAACCTTTCTGTTTTAGCGTAAAGAAAAATTCCGTTGGTATATTATTCAGCGAATAACGGCGCAGTTCTACTTCCAGGTTTACCACTTCCTGTATCTGATTTAAAAACCAGCGGTCGATCTTGGTAGCTTTCCTGACAGATTCTATTGGAACACCGAGGCTCAGCGCATCATA
>JANYAB010000432.1 GCA_025355225.1 Bacteroidota bacterium | reverse complement strand
GTTTGCGCATGAGCCGCTCCTCAGCCGGGCGATACGCCACGCATGAGTTTGGAAAAAACATTTATAACATAAAGGCATCTAATGTGGATGGCAGCAGCCTCACTTTAAAGCAAATAGAAGGAGACATTTATGAGATACCCGAACATGCTGAAACTGTAAAAGTCAGTTATACCCTGTTTGCAAACTGGACAGACGGCACCTATGCGGCGATAGACGAAAGCCATGCGCACCTGAATATGCCGGCTGCATTTATGTGGGTGGTGGGGCAGGACAAACGGCCATTAAAATTTGAGTTTAACGACCTTGATAAGTATGGCTGGAAAGTAGCAACACAGTTAAAGCTTGAGGGTGCTAATGTTTATAGCGCTCCGGATATGCAATATATGATGGATAGTCCGACGGAACTATCCAATTATAAAATGAGCAGCTGGGAGGTTGATAACGGTGGTAAAAAAGAGAAAATAAACCTGACCATACATTCTGATGATGACCAGGCTACCGTAGATAATTTTGCAAAGCAGGTACAAAGAATGGTGCTGGAAGAAAAAGCAATTTTTGGTGAACTGCCTGCTTATGATTATGGAGAATATACTTTTATTGACGACACGTACCCAACAAATTCGGGCGATGGGATGGAACATAGGAATTCGACCTGTATTGTACATCCGGTAGAAAAATTAGCGGGGTTGGAGACCCGTTTACTCAGTACCTATTCGCACGAGTATTTTCATAGCTGGAATGTAAAGCGTATCCGGCCAAAATCATTAGAGCCTTTTAATTTTGAACATGCCGATATGAGCAGCGAGCTTTGGTTTGCAGAGGGCTTTACGCAATACTATGGCGAGTTGCTGCTGGTCCGCGCAGGCTTTCATACGGTAGATGACTACACACGCACCATTGGTGGTTTGGTAAACCAAATATTAAACACACCGGGTGCTTCAAAATATCCGGCAACACAAATGAGCCGGTATTCAGTATTTGCAGATGCAGGTGTTTCAATCGACCCAAATAACCAGGCAAATATGTTCACCAGTTATTATACTTACGGCGGCGCAATAGCATTGGCGCTTGACCTTCGCCTGCGCAGCGAATTTAATATAACCCTGGACGATTTTATGAGAACTGTTTGGCTCGACCGCGGCAAAGTGATGAAACCATATATTATTTCCGATCTGCAAAGCGATCTTGCAAAAGTGACCAAGGACCCAAAATTTGCCGCCGACTTTTTTAACAAGTACATATACGGTATCGAGAAAAATAATTATGAAGCCTTATTAGCCAAAGCTGGCTTACTGCTGCGTAAGGTGCAGCCAGGTAAAGCATGGGCAGGTCAATTGTTTTCCGGACAGGGAAGAGGCAGGGCGGGCCAGGCGCGTGTATCTTCTGATCAGGGCTTAGCTATACAGTCGGGCACCGTAATAGGCACGCCCGTCTATAAAGCCGGACTGGATGCTGGCGATATTATTCTGAAAGCAGACGGTAAAGAAATAAAAGATATGCGGGCATTTGACGATATTGTAACGGCTAAAAAGCCTGGTGACAAAATTGTTGTAAATTACCGTAACAGGACCGGTGAACGTGAAACAAGCATCACGTTGGAGGAAAGTCCGTCGCTTGAAGTGGTCACTTATGAAAAAGCGGGGAAGGATTTAACCAAAGAGCAAACAGATTTTCGCAATAACTGGCTATCAACAAAGGTAAAATAAAGTAAAATGAAGAAATTTATAGCAACTGTAATCCTATTCCTCATATCTGCAGGAAGCTTTGCCCAAAATGTTAATAAACGGATCAAGCAGAAGGATGTTGAACGTATTATCAAAACGCTATCGGCTGATGATATGGAGGGAAGGGCAACCTTTACACCCGGTATTGAAAAAGCGGCCCGGTTTATTGAAGGCGAGTATAAACATATCGGTTTAAAACCAATGGACGGTGATAGCAGCTACCGCCAGAATTTTACAATGGTGAAGACTTACCCGGTAAAAACAGCGGTAAGTATAAATGGGATCAATATAGACTCTAAAAATATTTCCATATCCGGTGGCTCGTCATTTGTTTGGAGCGAGCCTGGCGATGCAGAAGTGGTGAGGGTAACGCCTGACAAGGACCTGAGAAAAGAATACATGAGCTATCTGCAAAGCGGCAAGAAAAAATTACTTGTATTGGTCGATCCAAAGTTTGCGGATCTGTTTAATCGGATACAGTCGCGCTATATAAATGGCAGCGTATCTTTTAAAGATAAGCAAAACAGCAGCGGCCAGGTATTGGTTTTTGTATTAGGAACGTTTGAAGACGTAAATTCATTCAATGTTAATTATGAAGTAAAAAGCCAGGAACTGCCATTATTTAATATAGCCGGTATTATACCGGGGAAAACCAAACCAAAGGAATATGTGATATTTTCCGGACATTATGACCACCTGGGAATTTTAAAACCTATGGAAGGTGACAGTATTGCTAACGGTGCCGATGACGACGCTTCGGGTACAACTGCGGTGATTAGTTTGGCAAAGTATTATAAGAACTTAAATAATAATGCACGAACACTCATCTTTGTAGCCTTTACAGCAGAAGAGATAGGCGAGTATGGCTCCCAGCATTTTGCCAAAACAGTTGACCCTGATAAGGTGGTGGCTATGTTTAATATCGAGATGATT
>JANYAB010000411.1 GCA_025355225.1 Bacteroidota bacterium | reverse complement strand
TCGCCGCGTTGGTCGCCGACAGGTGATCGCCTGGCTTTTCTCGCTGACGCCGGCCAGGATAAAAACAAAAGAACGCAGCTCTTCGTTCTCCCCATGAGTAGCGGCGAAGCGAAACAAATTACCCCCACAGGCCCTTCATATATGCATGGCTGGTCGCCAGATGGTAAATACATTGTTTTTTGTGGCCAGCGAAACGGCGAATTTGACATATACCGTATCCCCGCCGGAGGAGGTCCCGAAGTAAGACTGACAGAAGCAAAAGGCCTGGATGATGGCCCTGAATACAGCCCCGATGGCAAATATATCTACTTCAATTCTGTACGTAGCGGCCTGATGCAGGTATGGCGGATGAAAGCAGATGGCAGCGGGCAAACGCAGATCACCAGCGATGGTTTTGACAATTGGTTCCCGCATGTTTCCCCTGATGGCAAGTGGATAGTGTACATCACCTTTCTAAAGGATGAGGTATCGCCGGGGGATCATCCTTTTTATAAACATGTTTATTTAAGGGTGATGCCGGCAAGCGGTGGGCCGTCAAAAGTAGTGGCATACCTTTACGGGGGGCAGGGAACTATTAACACCCCTTCATGGGCTCCGGATAGCAAACATTTAGCATTTGTAAGTAATTCACAGCTTTTGTTCCCGGTATTTCCAATTGGCAAATAAAAAGCATTATTATTTAAATATTCCTTAAACCTATAAAAAATGAATACTTCACGCAGAGATTTCATAAAAAAAACCGCCCTGGTTGTGGCAGGTTCGGCATTACTTTCAGACCAGCTTTTTGCATCACCCAAAAAGATAGAACGCCTTGGCCTGCAGCTTTATTCAGTACGCGATGCCATGGGAAAAGACCCCAAAGGATCGCTTAAAAAATTAGCTGATATGGGATATATACACGTAGAGCATGCCAACTATATCAATAGAAAATTCTATGGCTATACGGCTAAGGAATTTAGAAAAATAATAGCTGATCTGGATATGCAAATGCCAAGCGGACATACCGTAATGACTGCGCATGATTGGGATACTTCGACAAACGATTTTACCGACAAATGGAAATACACCATAGAGGATGCCGCAGAAGTAGGACAGCGCTATGTGATAAGCCCCTGGCTGGATGAAAGCCTGCGCAAGGATATGGACGGCCTAAAACGTTTTATGGACCAATTTAATAAATGCGGAGAACTTTGTAAAAGATCGGGAATGACGTTTGGGTATCACAATCACAACTTCGAATTCAGTACTATGGTTGGTGATAGCAATTTATATGATTTTATCCTCAAAAATACCGACCCATCTTTAGTGGCACAGCAAATGGATATTGGCAACATGCTTGGAGCAGGAGGTATTGCCTTAGATCTCCTCAAGAAATATCCCGGCCGCTTTGAGTTAATGCATGTGAAAGATGAAATAAAAAGCACAACCGGTGGTGGTATGGATGGCTATGATAGTACCATACTTGGAAAAGGTGTAATGCCCGTAAAAGACATAGTAAAAGCTGCCCGAAAGATGGGAGGGACCTCGCAATTCATCATTGAACAGGAATCATACCAGGGGATGGACCCATTCGATTGTGTAAAAATTGATTTACAAACAATGAAAAAGTGGGGATTCTAACTAATTCTTTTCTAAATTACCTGCAGATTAATTTTGACTAAGAAAACTGAAAATTAATTTACCAAACTATACAGACTAAATTTATAATTAAAAATGTCTACCCTGTCGGTCCGAAAGGACTCCTTTGGAGAGTAGATTTATAGGGGCTTTATTTTAATATGGATAGGCGCACAGCAATACGGAATCTGGCTTTAGTTATAGGCGGCGCGGCTTTATTGCCTGCATGTACTAAACAGAACCCGATAGTAAATTATAAGCATTTCGACATTAATATAGATCAGCAAACGCTGATAAGCGATATGGCCGAAACGATTATTCCGAAAACCAATACTCCCGGCGCAACCGATCTGAACTTATACAGCTTTATAGTAAAAATGCTGGATGATTGTGCCAAAAAGGAAGACCAGCAGGCGTTTTTTAAAGGAATGGGCGAATTTAATGAGCTGCCCCAAAAACTGTTCAACAAGAGTTTTGCGGATTGCAGCAACAAGGAGCGCGAAAGTGTGCTGAATACATTTGAAAAGAAAAACAATTATTCCAAAGACATGCTGGCATTTTACAATACAGTAAAAGGCCTTACGGTTTTTGGGTATACAGAGTCTAAATATTTTATGACTAAACAAGTAGTTTACGAACTCGTTCCCGGAAGATACAATGCTTACTTCCCGGTTAAAAATTTGAAGGCAGGTGTAAAAAATGGCTAATTTAAATATCGACAGTGTAAAAGAGCGCACTTTTGATGCTATCGTTATCGGCTCTGGCATGAGTGGTGGCTGGGCTGCAAAAGAACTAACCGGTAAAGGGCTGAAAACGCTGATGCTGGAACGGGGCCGTGATGTAAAGCATATCAAAGATTATCCCACTACCAATATGTATCCCTGGGAATTTGCGCACCGGGGAGAACTTACCGAAGACATAAAAGAAAAGAGCCCGATTGTAAGCCGCTGTTATGCTTTCAGGGAAGATGCCATGCACTTTTTTGTGAAGGACGACGAGCACCCATATATACAGGATAAACCGTTCGACTGGATACGCGGCTACCAGGTAGGCGGTAAATCGTTACTTTGGGCAAGGCAAACGCAGCGCTGGAGTGATTTTGATTTTGAAGGACCTGCGCGCGATGGTTTCGCTGTGGACTGGCCTATACGCTATAAAGATATTGCACCCTGGTACAGTTATGTGGAAAAATTTGCAGGAATAGCCGGTAACAAAGATGGTATTGCTGAATTACCTGATGGGGAATTCTTACCTGCCTTTCCTTTAAATGCTGTGGAGGATTATTTTAGCAACCATGTTAAACAAGCCTATAAAAACCGGCACGTGATAAGTGCGCGTTGTGCGCATTTGTCTAAACCAGAGCCTATTCATTTTGAGCAGGGCAGGGTGAAATGCCAAAACCGAATACTTTGCCAGCGCGGCTGCCCCTTTGGTGGTTACTTTAGCGCCAATGCGTCTACTATTCCATGGGCGCTAAAGTCCGGACATTTAACCTTAAGACCATTTTCTGTTGTTCAATCTATCATTTATGATGAAAACAAAGGCAAGGCAACCGGTGTCCGCATTGTAGATACCAATACCAAGGAAACCATTGAATACTATGCACGCATTATCTTTGTAAATGCAGCCGCATTAAATACTAATCTTGTTTTATTAAACTCCACTTCTCACCGTTTTCCTAACGGATTAGGTAACGATAGCGGTGTTTTAGGAAAATATGTCGCTTTTCATAATTATTCGGCGCATATCAGTGCCGAATATGATGGATTAAAGGAATGGACGACAGACGGGCGCAATCCTGCCGGGGGCGGGTATATACCAAGGTTCAGGAATGTATATAAACAGGAAACGGACTTTTTGCGTGGATATGCTTCTGGTTTCAGTGCTTATCGCGGATCTAAGCATGAGCAACACGACATTGGCAGTGGTTTTAAGGAAAGTTTGGCGAAACGTGAACTGGGCCCCTGGAGAGTCGGCTCACATATGATGGGAGAGACTATTCCTAAAGAAAGCAATTTTGTGAGTCTCGATCCTGTAAAAAAAGATGCATGGGGTGTTCCTCAGCTAAAAATTTCAGTTGATTATGACGATAACGATGAAAAGATGAAGAAGGATTACCTGGAGCAATTAAAAGAAATGTTTACAACCGCAGGTTTTACGAATATCAAACCAGAAAGTAATCACGCGGCGCCTGGTTTGGATATTCACGAAATGGGAGGCGCCAGGATGGGTAATGATCCTAAAACTTCGATATTAAATAAATGGAACCAGGTTCATTCCTGTAACAATGTATTTGTAACTGATGGGGCAAGCATGACGTCAACATCATGCCAGAATCCTTCACTTACCTATATGGCCCTGACCGCGCGCGCCGCTGATTACGCGGTTAAGGAAATGCAAAAAGGAAATATTTAATTTACCAGGGCTGTTATCGGTTTGCTGTATACAAAAAAGCATGAAAAAGTGCCTCATTTATCACTGAGAGTTCTTTTGGAGAGAGAGTACAGGTTGAATAAATACAGGTTTTGCTATGAAAATATTTATACAAAATGACCGAAAAATGGCCTTGGAGCGATGGAAAACCATTATTGTGTTAAAAAAACACAATGGGTTAATTGAACAGAAATTATTTTTCATACATTAGTCGAAGTATCCAAAAAGAAACCAATTAAAAATATTTTTTATCTATGTCTACAAATACATATGACGCGATAGTCATTGGCTCAGGGATTTCGGGCGGATGGGCTGCAAAGGAATTGACGGAGAAAGGTCTCAAAACTATCATGTTGGAACGGGGCCGCAATATCGAACACGTAAAGGATTATGTTAATGCCAACAAGGCACCCTGGGAATTTACGCACAGGGGCGGGCGAACTGTTCAAATGACGAAGGATTATCCCGTACTGAAACGCGATTATGCACTCAATGAAACTAACCTGGATTACTGGGCGAGTGATAAGGATAGCCCGTATGTGGAAATAAAACCTTTTGACTGGTTCAGAGGGTATCACGTGGGCGGTAAATCGTTGATGTGGGGAAGACAAAGTTATCGCTGGGCCGATGTTGATTTTGAAGCAAACGCCAAAGATGGAATAGCGATCGACTGGCCTATAAGATACAAAGACCTGGCGCCATGGTACAGCTATGTAGAAGGATTTGCCGGCATATCAGGCAATAAGGACGGTTTGTCTATTCTTCCCGACGGAAATTTTATGCCGCCAATGGAAATGAACTGTGTGGAGAAGGATGTTGCTGCGCGGATAAACAGCCACTATAAAGGAATAAGAAACATGATCATCGGCCGCACGGCTAATATCACCCAACCTTTACCGGGCCGTACCAATTGCCAATACCGCAACAAATGCTGGCTCGGTTGTCCGTTCGGTGCCTATTTTAGTACGCAATCATCTACATTGCCCGCCGCAATGGCCACTGGTAACCTAACGGTGAGGCCATGGTCAATAGTTACCAGAATATTATACGATAAGGACACAAAGAGGGCCAAAGGCGTAGAGGTTTTAGATGCTGAGACCAATAAAACTTATGAGTATTATGCGAAGATCGTTTTTGTGAACGCTTCTACATTAAATTCTGCCTGGGTATTGATGAATTCCGCAACAGATATATGGCCCGGCGGCTTAGGCAGCAGCAGCGGCGAACTGGGACACAACCTGATGGATCATCATTTAGGTGTAGGCGCGGGTGGAGTTGTTGAGGGATATGACGATAAATACTACTTCGGACGCAGGGCCAATGGAATATACATTCCGCGTTTCAGGAATTTAAATGGCGAGAAACGCGATTATATCCGTGGCTTTGGTTACCAGGGAGGTGCAGGCCGGGAAGCATGGGGTAGAGCTATCCCGGAATTTAGTATTGGCGGCCAATTTAAGGATGCCTTAAGCGAGCCCGGAGAATGGACCATGGGTATGGGGGGGTTTGGTGAGACCTTGCCTTACCACGAAAACAGGACCTATATCGATAAAAATAAAAAAGATAAATGGGGCTTACCGGTATTGGCCATTGATGCCACCATAAAGGATAATGAAAAGAAGATGCGGATTGATATGGGGAACGATGCCAAAGAAATGCTGGAAATGGCTGGTGTAAAAAATGTTCATATCTATACAAGTGAAGGCGTATTAGGCAGGGGTATTCATGAAATGGGTACCGCCCGTATGGGACGCGACCCCAAGACATCTGTACTGAACGAATGGAACCAGGTTTGGGATGCCAAAAATGTATTTGTGACCGACGGCGCTTGTATGGTATCAACTGCTTGTCAAAACCCATCATTAACTTATATGGCTATGACTGCTCGTGCAGCAGACCATGCAGTAAGTGAGCTTAAGAAAGGAAATATTTAGTGAAAGGTTGATTAGGTTGATTGCGTGAATAGTTGAATCATGAAAATCACGGTTCAGACAAATGAATAGTTAACATCAGCGAAATCATTAAATCAAATAAATCAACGGTTCAGACAATAATTCAATAAATCAATAATTATTAACATATGCCGATGACTGAAAAACCAAAAGAGATACCCCAGGATCCCTCCAGACGGGATTTTATCAAAACCAGTTCGCTTGCTGTTGCAGGTTTTATGATTGTTCCGCGGTTTGTATTAGGCGGCAAGGGCTATATCGCCCCAAGTGATATGCTTACTGTTGCCGGGGTGGGTGCCGGCGGTAAAGGCGAAAGTGATATAGCTAATTTTGCTAAAAGTGGCAAAGCGAATATTGCTTATTTATGTGATGTTGATGACCGGAGGGCTGCTAATACCGTGAAAAATTTTCCTAAAGCTAAATATTACAAAGATTGGCGGGAACTTTTTGACAAAGAACACAAACATATTGATGCGGTGTCAGTATCAACGCCCGATCATAACCATGCCATTATTGCCTATTCGGCAATGCAGTTGGGTAAGGGGGTGTACGTTCAAAAACCGTTGACACATGATATTTGGGAGGCGCGTCTGTTGACAGAAGCGGCAAAAAAATATAAAGTAGTTACCCAAATGGGCAACCAGGGTGCATCAAACGACGGCACGCGGCAATTGGCTGAATGGTACGACGCCGATATTATCGGCGATGTGCATACCGTTTATTGCTGGACCAACCGGCCTGTATGGCCACAAGGAATTGCATGGCCCTCAACTAAGGCTGAAATTCCGAAAGAATTGAATTGGGATGTATGGTTAGGTACCGCACCTTTCAAGGATTATGTAGATAATGTAGTTCCGTTTAACTGGCGCGGGTGGTGGGATTACGGTACCGGCGCGTTGGGTGATATGGGCTGTCATTTGGTTGAGGCCCCTTTTAGGGTGCTTGGATTGCAATACGCCAAAGACGTGCAGGCCAGCGTAGGCAGTGTTTATGTTGGTGAATTTAAACAGGGCCGTTTCCCTGACAGTTGTCCGCCGTCAAGTCATATAACGCTTACCTTTCCTAAAACCAGTAAAACCAAAGGCGACGTAACACTGCATTGGATGGATGGCGGTATCCAGCCTGAAAGGCCTGAGGAGTTAGGTGCTAACGAGCGTTTTGGCGATGATGGCAATGGCACTTTATTTATCGGTACAAAAGGCAAAATGATAGCCAGCACGTATTCTGAGAACCCGCTATTGTTACCCACTTCGCGTACCAAAGAAGTAAATGTTGCGAAAACAATTCCACGGGTGCGTATAACCGTTCCTGGATCAGATAAACCACTTGAACTTGCAGGTGCCAATGCGCACTACGCACAATGGGTTGAAGGCTGTTTGGCGGGTTATGGCAAAACGGAACTGAGCTCGTCATTTGAAAAAGCCGGTCCGTTGACCGAGGCGTTGCTAATGGCTAACCTGGCTGTTAGGGGACATGACCTGGCGGTGAAAAATCCAAACGGGCGTGATACGTACCCAGGGCACATTAAACTGCTTTGGGACAACCACAATATGAAAGTGACTAATTTTGATGCCGTTAACCAATATGTGAAACGTAATTACAGGGACGGATTTGCTATAAAGGCCTGATAAATGTGCAGATGTGGGGATGTGCAAATGTGCAGATGAGAAAATGTACAGATATGACAATTTTTAAATTATATTAGTAGTTTCGTACAAACCAATTATAAATTCATTAATTACAATAACTCAATAATTCATTAATTCAATAAATCAACAATTAAAATGAATAGAAGAGATGCTATAGGAAGAGTTGCCCTGATAATGGGCGGTACCATGATCGGTGCAGAATTCCTTTTGTCTGGATGCAAACCAAAGGCTGCAAAAGTAGAAGATCTTTTTGACGCGGATCACGTTACTTTTTTAAACGAAGTTGGGGAAACCATTCTCCCGGCTACAAGTACGCCAGGCGCTAAAGCTGCTAATGTGGGTGGCTTTATGGCAATAATGGTGCGCGATTGCTATGAGCCTGCTGACCAGGACATATTTCTGAAAGGCTTATCAAAGCTTGACGAAGCAAGTGATAAGAAATTCAGTAAGAAGTTTATGGACCTGGATGCCACTCAGCGCACCGCCTTGCTTACCGACCTGGACAAAGAGCAAAAGGAATACTCCAAAACCAAAAAACCTAAAGACCCTAATCACTATTTCAGGATGATCAAAGAGCTTACTTTATTAGGTTATTTTACTTCTGAAGTTGGCTGTACCAAGGCATTGCGCTATGTTCCGGTTCCCGGAAGATATGATGGCTGCATTCCATATAAAAAGGGAGACAGGGCCTGGGCGCTTTCATAGAAACCTAAACTGTCCCCAGTGGGATAATGTCATTAAGTTAAAGAGAAAATGAAAAAATAGTAATATCGAACACTGAATTTCGAATGATAAATGATGAAGTAACTTCGGTGTTCGATATTCGAAATTCAATGTTCGATATTTTCAATCCTTAACTTAATAACCCTCCCAGGTAGGGAGGTCTTTAATTTTTTTATAACTTTCACTTTAAATAAATTTAAAAAGTCTCCCCTGCCGGGGGAGATTTAGAGGGGGCTATTTATGAGCAAAAGAAAATTGCGCATGGGCATGGTTGGCGGTGGTAAGGATGCCTTTATTGGCGCCATACACCGCATAGCTGCTAACATGGATGGATTAATTGAATTGGTTTGCGGTGCACTCAGCATACATGAGGATGTGGCAAAAGAAAGCGGAAAGATGCTTTTTTTACCCGAAGACAGAACATATACCAATTATGAAGAAATGATTGCCGCCGAAAAAGCCCTGCCTGCCGACAAGCGCATGGATTTTTTAACCATCGTAACTCCAAATTTTGCACATTTTGGCCCAGCGATGCTTGCTTTAGAAAATGGATTTAACGTGGTGATCGAAAAACCGATAACCTTTACTTTGGATGAAGCTAAACAGCTTAAGAAGAAGTTGGAGGAAACGGGTCTAATGCTACTGTTAACGCACACTTACTCGGGATATCCGATGGTTAAGGAAGCCAGGCAAATTGTTAAAAGCGGCGCATTGGGCAAGATCAGAAAAATATATGCAGAATATCACCAGGGATGGCTTAGCCGCCTGTCTGAACGGGAGGGTAATGTTCAGGCCGCATGGCGCACTGACCCCAAAAGATCTGGCAAAAGCGGCTGCATGGGCGATATAGGCACACACGCCGCACACCTGGCCGAATATGTTTCCGGTTTGAAGATCACACAAATGTGCGCTTCTTTAAACACAGTGGTTGAAGGCCGGATGCTCGATGATGACGGTGCTATACTGCTGCGTTTTGAAGACAGCGCAACAGGAGTACTCTCTGCTTCCCAGATAGCGGCAGGCGAAGAAAATGCACTTAAAATTCGTATTTACGGTGAGAATGGTGGGCTGGAATGGGCACAGCAGGAGCCGAATACTTTAACCATAAGATGGATCGATAAGCTTGCGCAAACCATTCGGGCGGGCGCTAACTATGCAGACAGGGAATCAGTTTATGCAACCCATAACTGCCGCACACCGGGCGGGCACCCGGAAGGATACCTGGAAGCATTTGGGAACCTTTACCGCAACTTTGCGCTGACGCTAAGCGCTAAACTGAACAACGAGGAACCGCATGCGGAATGGCTTGATTTTCCCGGAATTGAGGATGGAATAAGGGGTATGGCATTTATTGATAATGTTGTTGCCTCGAGCCAATCGGATCAAAAGTGGACCGATTACGTGATTAGTTAATTACATTTATAATTATAAATAGCAACATTTATTTTGAAAGGATACCTTTGAAAGTGAATGTTGGGGCGAGGCAAGCATTATGAAAACCATTAAAGGACCAGCAATATTTTTAGCACAATTTATAGGCGACCAGGAACCATTTAACAGCCTTCCATCTATATGTAAGTGGGCAAAAAATCTGGGTTATAAAGGAGTTCAGTTGCCAACCAACGATTCCCGCTTTATCGATCTTCAAAAAGCTGCGGAGAGTAAAACTTATGCTGACGAGATCAAAGGTATAGTGAATGAACAAGGGCTCGAAATCACCGAACTATCAACACATTTGCAAGGTCAGCTTGTAGCAGTGAATCCTGTTTACGATGAACTTTTTGACGCTTTTGCACCGCAGGCTTATAAAAATAATCCTTCTGAAAGGCAAAAATGGGCCGTTCAGCAAGTAAAATATGCGGCTAAAGCTTCACAAAATTTAGGACTAAATGCGAGCGTTACTTTTAGCGGTGCCTTGCTTTGGCCAATGATGTATCCCTGGCCGCAGCGCTCCGCCGGCCTGGTAGAAACAGGATTTGGTGAACTGGCCAAACGCTGGGAGCCAATACTAAATGTGTATGACGAGTGTGGAATCGATCTTTGTTATGAAATTCATCCCGGAGAAGACCTGCACGATGGCATTACCTACGAAATGTTTTTGGATAAGGTGAACCACCATCCGCGGGCATGCCTGCTATATGATCCCTCGCACTTTGTACTGCAATGCCTTGATTATCTGGAATACATTGATAATTATCACGAACGGATTAAAATGTTCCATGTAAAGGATGCTGAATTTAACCCCACGGGCAAACAAGGCGTTTACGGTGGTTACCAGAACTGGGTAGACCGTGCGGGCCGTTTCCGTTCTTTAGGCGATGGACAGGTTGATTTTAAAGGTATTTTTAGTAAATTGACCGCCTATGATTATACAGGTTGGGCAGTGCTTGAATGGGAATGCGCATTGAAACATCCTGAAGACGGTGCAAGAGAAGGCGCCGAATTTATTAAGAACCATATTATAAGAGTTACGGAAAAGGCATTTGATGATTTTGCTGCCTCCGGATCGGACGATGCATTTAACCGCAGGTTGCTTGGTTTGGATTAATTCCGGCACTTTTATAAGCTAATAATAAACCAATTAAACCTAAAATACCATCATGCAAACTATTAACCGTACACAGCTCTTCCGGGCAAGTTGTTTAGCGCTTCTTGTTACATCGTTATCATTTGGCATACGTGCCGGTATATTAGATAAACTTGGAACTGATTTTCATTTGGACAAAACACAATTGTCTGCAATTACAGCCACAGCCTTTTGGGGATTTCCATTGGCAGTTGTCATTGGCGGAATGATTGTGGATATAATCGGAATGAAACGGTTACTGGTACTGGCATTCCTTTTCCACCTCACAGGTATTGTATTGACTGTATTTGCTGGAGGTTTCTGGACGCTTTTTATTTCGACCCTGACCATCGGCATTGCCAACGGAACTGTTGAGGCAGCTTGCAATCCATTAGTGACTACCATTTATTCCGACAATAAGGCAACCAAGCTTAATCACTTTCATTTATGGTTCCCGGGTGGCATATTCATTGGTACGCTGATTGTATTATTATTCACCAAATTAAACCTCAGTTGGCAGATACAAGTAGGTGTTATGCTTATACCGACCTTGATTTATGGTTATTTGTTCTCTAAACTTGATTTTCCGGTTACGGAGCGTGTAGCCTCCGGTGTTTCTATGGCTGGAATGTATAAAGCACTTGCCTCACCATTATTCATCTTCATGTTTATCTGCATGTGTGCTACCGGTATAACCGAATTATACACCGAACAGTGGGTGCCGGTATTATTAAAGTCGATAGGCAATCCGATCCTTATCGTTACTGCTACCTCGGGGGTAATGGTGCTGGGCCGTGGACTTGCCAAGCCTATCCTAAAGCAATTTGCACCTCAAACAGTATTACTGATGTCTACCTCGGTTGCCGCAATTGGTTTATATCTGCTATATTCTGCCACTGGGAATGTATTTATCGATGCCATCATATTTGGAATGGGAGTTTGCTTCTTCTGGCCCACGATGCTGGGTTTTGTTAATACCAACATCCCAAAAACCGGGGCTTTGGGGTTAAACCTGATGGGGGGCGCCGGGATGTTCTCGGTATCCGTTTATACCATATTTATGGGCAGGTATTATGACAGTATTGTAAATGCCGGCGGCGATACAACAACAGCCGGGCATGATGTACTACATTTGACGCTGTACATACCTATCGGGTTGATTATAGCGTTTGGCGGATTGGTGTTTTATATGAAGTCGAGAAAGAAGACGCAACTATTAACCGATACGGAAGTGGCGGCTGTATAACAAATAGATTTTCAATTTTAATTCCAATTTTACCGGATTGCTATTAAATTGCGGGATAAAACAATTTATCAAATCAAATTTTAGAATAAAACAATTACAATATCACATGAAAAAGACATTCATCATCTTTGGTTTAAGCCTGATAATAGCAGCTTGCGGCGGGAAAAAATCTGGTAACGACTCTGCCGCAGACAGTACCTCGGCGGCCAATAAAACCGCAGTGACCAGTGAGTCAAATGCGGCACAGGACACATCAGCGAGCCATAATGGTACAGACAAAGCAGGCGGGACCCCGTCTACGGCTGGTGCGCAATTAATAGCAAAATTAGATTGTTTGGGTTGCCATAAAGAACAGGAAAAGCTGATTGGCCCTGCTTATGCAGATGTTGCTAAGAAATATACAGCATCGCCGGCAGTTATCGATACGCTGGCCAAAAAAGTCATCAATGGCGGTAAAGGCAATTGGGGCGATGTTCCAATGGCTGGTCACCCTTCAGTTTCTATGGACGATGCCCGTACAATGGTTAAGTATATCTTATCATTAAAAAAACAGTAGTTCTAAAACACTCATATTAAGATACAAACCATGACCGCAGCTATCAGAGTCAAATTATCTACAATGATGTTCCTGGAATTTTTTATCTGGGGGCATGGTTTGTGACGATGGGGACGTATTTGACCAAAACATTAAGCGCTACCGGAACGCAAAATGCAGGCGCTTATGCCACACAGGCGTTTGGCGCCATCATTGCGCCGTTTATTATTGGACTTATTGCGGACCGTTATTTTTCCGCCCAAAAAATACTGGGCTTTTTGCATTTGGCAGGAGCTGCATTATTATATTATGAAACTACCGCCGGTAGTTTTGATAAATTCTATCCGGGGATACTGGCCTACATGATCATTTATATGCCAACACTTGCATTGGTCAATTCTGTGTCTTTCAAACAAATGATAAACCCAAGCAAGGAGTTTCCGTCTATTCGGGTTTTTGGAACTGCGGGGTGGATTGTTGCCGGGTTAATTATTGGTTGGTTGGGATGGGAGCAAAGCGGATCATTGGTATTAACTTTTAAAATAGCTGCTATTGCTTCGGTAATATTGGGATTATTAAGCTTCACATTACCTGATACGCCACCGGCAAAAAAAGGACAGAAAGCTTCATTAAAAGATATTTTAGGCCTGGATGCAATTGGTCTTTTAAAGAACAATTCATACCTGATATTTTTTATTGCATCTGTTGCTATTTGTATTCCGCTTGCATTTTATTACAACTTCACTAATCCCTTTTTAAATGAGGTGGGCATGAAAAGGGCTGCCGGTGTACAGTCCCTGGGGCAGGTTTCCGAGTTTGCATTTATGATATTAATGCCTTTGTTTTTTGTACGTTTAGGCGTAAAGAAAATGCTTGCCGTGGGTATGTTTGCATGGGCCTTGCGCTATGTGTTTTTTGCATACGGCGACGTAGGTAGTAATTATTGGATGCTGATAGGTGGTATTATTTTACATGGGGTTTGTTACGATTTCTTTTTTGTCACAGGTCAAATCTATACAGACAGGTTGGCCGGCGAACGTTTCAAAAGCGCTGCACAAGGATTCATTACGCTGGCTACTTATGGCGTGGGTATGCTGATCGGGTTTTATATCTCCGGGCCCATTGTCGATCATTGGCAAACTTCACCCACATCGCACAACTGGCAATCCATTTGGTTGATACCAGGCGGGATCGCGGCGGTTGTATTGATAGTATTCATGATATTTTTTACGGATAAAAACCGAACTGAAACACAGCCAGGTTTGGATATTGAAGAACCTTCGACAAGTGTCGAAATATAGTTAATTTGAAAATGAGTCGATTTGAAAATTTGAAAATTGATGAGTTCTCAATGATTTAATTTGAGAATATGCCGATTTGAAGATTTGAAAATTGATGAGTTCTTAATAAATATACATTTTGAAATTGACAAATTTTAAATAATATAATTTGAAAATTGATGGGGCTTCGTTAAATATTCATTTTCAAATTAGCACATTTTCAAATTTTCAAATTGGTACATTTTCAAATAAAAGAAACCCATGGGTAATCAACAAAACCGCAGGTCGGCTATTAAAAATCTGCTTGCAGGTACTGCGGCAGTAACGGTATCAGGTATGCTATCATCATTCACAACACCTGCAGGCAATGAGAATGGATTTGCCCCGCTAAAGGGTAACATCAATCATTCGGTAAGTCCGTGGTGCTACCACGAATTGACGCTTGATCAGCTTTGCACGGTGTCAAAGGAGATCGGCATAAAAGGGATTGATCTTTGCGGCCCGAAAGATTGGCCAACGCTGCAAAAACATGGCCTATATTCTCCCATGTGCAATGGTGCGGAAATCAACCTGGTTGATGGCTTCAACGACACCCAGTTTCATGCTACACTAATTAAGAATTACACAGAGATGATCCCGCTGGTAGCTAAAAATGGTTATACCAACCTGATTTGCTTCAGCGGCAGCCGGAGGGGTAAAGATGACGAAACTGGCTGGAAGAATTGCGAAGAGGGCATCAAGAAGCTTCTGAGCTTAGCTGAAAAGAACAAAGTGGTATTGTGCATGGAACTGCTAAATAGTAAGATCGACCATAAAGATTATCAATGCAACCATGTGGAATGGGGCGTTGAGCTGGCTAAGCGCATCAGTTCTGAAAACTTTAAATTGCTTTTTGATATCTATCACATGCAGATAATGGAAGGGGATATTATGAGGAATATCACTGATTATCACCAATACCTGGCGCATTTCCATACTGGCGGCATACCGGGCAGGCATGAGATCGACGACACACAGGAGTTGTTTTATCCGGCTGTAATGAAAGCTATATTAGCCACAGGTTACAAAGGATATGTAGGGCAGGAATTTGTTCCGAAAAGAGAAGATAAGATAGCCTCGCTTCGCCAGGCCATCCAGATATGTGATGTATAAATTCCTTGCTGGAGTATAAGTAGTTAAACTAATTAATATTATATAAAATGAGATATAAGATCATATTAACCACCTTAATGGCCGGTAGCTTTTTTATGGGCCAGGCACAGCAAAAAGCAAAACCAGAAGATACCGAAACCTGGGAGCCCATCCCTAAAGTAGTTGTACCGGGGAATACTTTCAGAGATGCTCCCTCGGATGCGATCATTTTATTTGATGGTAAAAACCTCGATGAATGGGTACAGGCTGACGATCAATCTGCAGCGAAATGGAATGTAGGGGGTGAAATATTGACCGTTAACAAAAAATACGGCAATATTGAAACCAAACGTAAATTCACCAATTACCAATTACACTTGGAGTGGCGCGTACCCGCCAGCATAACCGGCACAGGCCAGGCCAGGGGCAATAGTGGTGTGTTCCTGGCTTCAATTGGAAAAGGTGACGCCGGTTACGAATTGCAGGTATTAGATTCCTACAATAACAAAACTTATGTAAACGGTATGGCCGGCAGTATTTATAAGCAAGCAATTCCGTTGGCTAATCCCGGCAGAAGGCCGGGTGAATGGCAAACCTACGATGTAGTATGGACCGCGCCTGTTTTTAATGATGATGGGTCATTAAAATCACCGGCAAAAGCAACAGTATTTTTTAACGGCGTACTGGTGGAAAATAATTTTGAATTGATGGGTCCAACTTTGTACATAGGCAAACCTGCATATAAACAACATGGCCCGTCACCTATTAAATTACAGGCACATGGTGATAAAAGCGAGCCTTTGAGTTACCGCAATATTTGGGTAAGAGAACTGTAGTTACTAAATAATATCACATAAAGGAGGTCTGCTTCGATAAGGAGCAGGCCTTTTTGTTTTGTGCGCCCGGCAGGGCGCTTTTACTTGGTGGTGCAAGTCCACTATGGGCCCGGTGAGGGGAACCATTAGCCGAGGGCAAGGGTGTCCGTGGCGACGCGGAATCTGAAGGAAGCATTAGGCAAAACGCTGGTCTGACGA